>JAIBAP010000011.1 GCA_019695115.1 Caldilineales bacterium
AGCCTACTTTGATGCCAGGTGTCGACTGCTCGGCCGAGCCGGCGTTTGCGCCCCTGCCTGGATTATGTGAGTTCCGCCTACTTTAACTCATCTCCCTCTCTTCGGGAAACTTTGACGCCCACCCCACCGCCTCTCGTCTGCACCCCTCCCCCGCCCACTCCATTTGGCCCTATGTCTGGGTGGGCCTGCTCTCGCACGTCTTTTGGGGCAGCTACCCGGCCCTGGCCAAACGCGCGGTAGAGGAGCTCCCCAAGTTCTCGCTGCTGCTGCTGGCCTCGACGACCACCCTGCTGGTGGGGCTGGCCCTGGCGTTCTGGCGCGAACGGCTGCGCCCTCGTCAGGTCTGGGGGGTGATGCGTTCCGAGCCGGTGCTGTGGGCGCTGGCCGTCGTCGTGGCCGTTCGCTCCGTCACCAACATCCTCTCGATTGCCCTGACCCGCGCCGTGTGGGTGGCGATGATCGGTCTGCTGACCCCGTTCCTGGTGGCGATGATCGGCGACTGGCTCTATGGCGAAACCGCCCCCCGTTACACCTACCGGGCGATGCTGATCTCCACCGCCGGCGCCATCCTGGTCATCGTCCCCGATTGGAGTCAGATCGGGGACGGGTTCAGCCGACGCGACCTCCTGGGCCTCCTGGTGGCTGCGACCTCCAGCCTGCTGCTGGCTTTCTACATGCAGTTGGTGCGCCGCAGCCATCTGCGCCAGGTCGCGCACGGGCTGATCCTGACCCAGCAAGCGCTGGCGATGTCGCTTGCCTTTGCCGTCCTGACGCTGGCGGCCAGAGAGGATTGGGGCCAATGGCGCACGGCCTCGTCTGGGGCGCTGCTGGCCGCCCTGGGTGTGATCTGGCTGGCGCAGGTGGGCGGCAATGTCTTGCAGATCTTCGCCATCGGCGGGGCCGGCGCCGCTCTCATCACCAGTCTGATGGGGCTGCGACTGGTCTCGGCCCTGGTGGTGGCGGGATGGCTGCTGGGTGAAGAGCTAACTTCCCCAGGCCAGTGGCTGGGCGCGGCCATCGTCGTCGCGACGGTGACGGTGTATCTGTGGTTACAGAGCAGGCCTTGAAGTCTGTGGTGCAGGCGAAATACACCTGTCAGGTCTTGCCGACCTGACAGGTGTGAAGGATGATGTCAGTTCTTTCGCGTCAGCTCGGCATCGATCTCGATCGCTACCTCGTCGCCGACCAGCCAGCCGCCGGTTTCTAGACCCACATTCCAGGTCAGGCCCCAGTCTTTGCGGTTGATCTTGGTTTTGGCGTTGAAGCCGAGGCTCTCGGCGCCCCAGGGGCTCTTGGAACGGCCGATGAACTCGACATCCAGCGGCACCTCGCGGGTCACATCGCGAATGGTGAGGTCGCCGACCAGCCGGGCGCGCTCGGCATTGATCTGCTCGACGCGCTTGCTCTGGAAGTGGAGGGTGGGGTAGACCTCGGCGTTGAGGAAATCGGCCGAGCGGAGGTGGCCGTCGCGATGTGCATCGCGCGTATCCAGGCTGGCGGCGTCGATGTCCACCTTGACGGAGGTGCGCTCCGGGTTGGCTTCGTCCAGGTCGACAGCGACGTCGAATTTGTCGAAATGACCGCGGACTTTGGCCAACATCATGTGGCGGACAGCGAATTGAATGTGCGTGTGGGAGGCATCAGTTTGCCAGGACATGGGAAAAGCTCCTAATGATGGGATGGGGGGAATGGTGAATGGAAGGTGTGAGAGTTGTGACGATGGAAATCAGTATGCCGGCTGAATGTTAGCCAGCTAAATGAATGGGCAAAAAAAGAGGGGTCAGGGATAGGGTTGTTCGCTCAGGTTTTCGGCGGCCTGCAAGAGCAGGCGGCGAAAGATGATCTTTTCCTCCACGGTCATGTGGGCAAGGAGACGGGCTTCGGCCTCTGACCAGGCGGCTTCGGTCGCTTCACGCAAGGCCCGGCCTTTGTCGGTCAGGCGGACGCGCACCGCCCGGCTGTCTTCTTCATGCGTACACTTCGTGACCAGTCCAGCCTGTTCCAGGCGTTGATACATCTTGCTGATCGTAGCCGGCTGGACGGCCAACAGTTCGGCAAGCTCGTTTTGTGTACGTCCCTCTTGCATCCAAAGCTGCTCCATGAACATCTCCTGGCCAGGATGGAGACCCAGAGCCTCCAGCTCGTGGCCGACAGCGCGACGGTGGGCGCCGCAAAGCCGGGCGAGGAGGAAGCCGGTGGTATGGCAGATGGGCTCGGGGGGCATGGGGGGAGATTGGGGATTGGGGATTGGGGATTGGGGATTGGAGATTGGAGATTGGAGATTGGAGATTGGAGAGACGATTCGTTAGTCGGCTAAATAAACTATAGAAGAAAAAAGGCCCCGTGTAAGTGCGGGGCCTTCCAATTTCGGCAGTTCGCCGCTCCAGTTTGTGCGAACACAGCAACAGGGCGCACGCCTATGCCGCTGTTCCCAGGTGTTCGAGCAAGCGTTGGCGCTCGGCCTCGATCACGCTGGGGTCGAGTTTTTTGTAGAGGGCGCTAGGTTTGCGCAAGGGCTGGCCGGGCGGGAGGACGCCGGGGGCCCAGGTGGCGTCGAGATGGCTGCCATCGTAGCGGAGGACGGGCCGGGTTCCACGGGCGTCGGTCACTTCCTCGATGCCGAGCTGTCCAAAGATGTCGCCATCATAACCGAGGAAACTGTGAAGCTGCTGGGTGGTGAAGGGCAAGAAGGGGTTGAGGAGGATTTTCAGGCGGTCGATGACCTGCAAGGCGACGTAGACGGTGGTGGCGGCGGCGGCCGGGTCGTCTTTGATCTGCGTCCAGGGGGCCTTCTCGTTGAGATAGCGGTTGGCTTCGTGGGCCAATTCCATGGCTTTGATCAGGGCCAGCTTGAGGCGCACAGCGTCCAACTCAGCCCCGACCGTGGCGAAGGCGGCTTCGGATGCGGCCAAGAGGGCCTGGTCGGAAGCGTCCAGCGGGCCGGGCGTGGGCACGCGGGCGTCGAAGCGGCTGAAGGCGAAGCCCAGGGTGCGGTTGACCAGGTTGCCCCATGTCGCCACCAGTTCGTCATTGTTGCGGCGCACGAACTCTTCCCAGGTGAAGTTGACGTCGCGAGTTTCGGGGGCGTTGATGGTCAGGGCATAGCGCAGGGGGTCGGGGTCGTAGCGGCTGAGGAAGTCGGGCAGGTCGATCGTCCAGCGGCGGCTGGTGCTGATCTTCTTGTCCTCGATGTTGAGGAATTCGTTGGCAGGGATGTCGTAGGGCAGGTTGAGGCCACGGCCATCGCCGATCAGCATCGCCGGCCAGATGATGGAATGGAAGGGGATGTTATCCTTGCCGATGAAGTAGTAGGCGGGCGTGTCGGGGTCGGTCCACCATTCCCGCCAGCCTTCGGGGTCGCCGTCCAGGGCGCAGGCCTCGCGCGTGGCGCTGAGATAGCCGATGACGGCGTCGTACCAGACGTAGATGACCTTGTTCTCCCAGCCGGGGACGGGGATGCTGATGCCCCAATCGATGTCGCGGGTGATGGCGCGGCCGCGTAACTCGCCGCTCTCGGCCTGCTGGCGGGCGTAGTTGATGACGGCGGTGCGCCAGTGGCCTTTGTCGCCGGCGCTCAGCCAGGCGGCCAGGTGGGGGCTGGCCTTGCCCAGGTCGAAGAAGAAATGCTCGGTTTCCCGGATTTCGATCTGGCTCTGGCCGCAGATTTTGCAGCGGGGGCGGAGGAGGTCAACCGGGTCGAGGGTGTTGCCGCAGTTGTCGCACTGGTCGCCGCGGGCGTCGGTATAGCCGCAGATGGGACAGACGCCTTCGATGTAGCGGTCGGCCAGGAAGCGCCCGTCGATCAGGCAGTAGGGCTGTTGCTGGCGATCCTGGTAGATGTAGCCGCTGGCAAGGTGGTTGCGGAAGAGTTCGTGGGTCACGTCCCAGTGGTTCTGGGTGTCGGTGTGGGTGAAGAGGTCGAAGCTGAGGCCCAGGTCTTTGTAGCTCTGGACGAAGCGGCCGTGATAGCGGGCCACGATCTCGGCCGAGCTGACGCCTTCCTGGGCCGCGCGCACGGTGATGGGCGTGCCGTGCGTGTCGGAGCCGGAGACCATGAGCACTTGCTTCCCGCGCAGACGCTGGTAGCGGGCGAAGATGTCGGGCGGCAGGTAGGCGCCGGCGACATGGCCGAGGTGGCGGTCGCCGCTGGCGTAGGGCCAGGCGACGCAGACGAGGATGCGGTGGGTGGGCATGGGGGTTAGTGGAGATTGGTTATTGGAGATTGGGCGATGGCGTACGCGGTGGTAGGGGCGTGGTCGCCACGCCCAGGAGTGGGATTGGGGGGTAATTGGTTATTGGAGATTGGTTATTGGAGATTGGGCGATGGCGTAGGGGGCGGTAGGGGCGTGGTCGCCACGCCCGTTCGCATTGTTTCCGGCATGGCAGTGTTCTGCTTGTCGCCCCGCCATCTCAGCGACCAAAGAGGTCGGCGTGAGTGCCTGTGCGGATGAGTTGCAGTTCGTCGCTGGTGATGCGATAGATGAAAATCCAGTCAGGTTGAAGGTGGCACTCTCGGTAGCCTTTCCAGCTACCGACCAGAGGATGGTCTCGATAGCGCCCCTCCAGGCTTTGGCCGTAGACAAGCGTTTCGATCACTGCTTCCAGTTTCGACAGATCGGCGCCCTGTCGCTGCAATCGCTTCACATCGCTGCGAAAACGCGTTGTCTGGCGCAGAAGAAGCGGCATCGGTCAGCTTTTCCAATCGGCGAATAGGTCAGCAGTCGTGCGGAAGACTTGCCCGCCGCCGCTTTCGATCTCACGCCTGGCTTCCAGCGTCTCGGCGTTGGGTCGCCGCGTGCTGGGCTGAAACGGCAGCCCACCGGTATTGACAGTTTGCTGCAAGAACATGCGAATGGCATCAGAAGTGGACAAACCCAGAGCGGCGAAGACAGCTTCGGCCTGTTCTTTGAGTTCCGGGCTGACCCGTGATTGTACGGCCACGGTTGGCATGAAGTGTTCCTCCCATTTCGATTGAATCGTCAGGTGTTTGCAGTTTACAGTCATTTGCCTGCATTTTGCAAATCATCCGTCAGAGGTGCACCTCATTTGCAAGGCGTAAGACAGGGATTTGGATCACTGGGGCACATAAACCGTGCGCGGGCGCACGATCATGCCGGAGAGGGTGGGCGGGGCTTCGGTCGGGCTGAGATGCCCGGCCGGGCGATAGTAGGTGGTGAGTAATTGCAGCCAGGCAGGGTCAGTCTCGAAATAGTCGCTGTCATCGGCGATGATCATTGCCGCCTCCTTGTTCCTGATCAGGGCGATGAGGTCGTCGGGCAGGGGGTCGCGGCCTTGGCGGCGGGCGTGCCACAAGGCCGAAATCTGCACCGCCGGTTCTTTTCCGGCCAGCAGGGCGTAGAACGGATGCTGGAGAACCAGCACCGGGCCATCGGCGGCGGCGATGCGGGCAATCAGGCGGTCGCCGGCGGCGCGCATGGCCGCGGTCGGCGTCAGTTGCAGGGGGAGGACGGCGCTCGTCAGGTAGCGGGCCGGGTTGAAGAAGCAAAGGCCAAGCTGCATGGCCAGCGCCGCCCCCAGTATCCAGCGGCTTCGGCGACGATGGGAGGCCGGGCGCTGCGCCAACTCCGCCCATAACAGCGCCGGGGCCAGACACAAGAGCGCATAGGCCGGCATCAGGTGATTGAGATTGCCGCCCACCGAAGTGCGGCCCAACAAGGCAACGCCCACGGCAACGGCCGTGAAGAAAAACCACGGCTGCAGGAGGAAGAAGCGCCATCCCCGCCGCCGCCAGGCCAGGAACACGGCCAGGGAAAGGAGGGCGACGAGCGCCGCCATGCTCCCTGCGAAATCCCAAACCAGGCTACGCAGAAGACGAATCAGCTGCAAATCGCTGGAGCCGCCCTGGATGGCGAAGACATAATAGCCAAAGCCGCCGCTGGTCGTTCGTTGCAGCCAGAAGAAAACCAGGCTCCCCACGCCGATCCCGGCGGCAAAGAACGGCCATGAGCGGCCGCGCCGCGCCCATAGTAGATAGCAGCTCGCGGCGATGAAGAAGAGGACACCTTGTTGTTTGCTGAAGAAGGCCGCCATGAGCGCCAGCGCGGCGGCGATGAGGCCGGCCATCGAGTCGGTGCGATAGACGGCCAGGCTGAAGCCGGCCACCACCAGCATCAGGAAAAGCGCATCGACGCGCGCTAACTCATACCATCCTCCCACCACCCGGTTTCCCAGGAAGAACAGCACCATCACCGCCGCCGCCAGGAGGTTGCTGCGGCTCTCGCGGCGAGCGACGCCGAAAAGAATCAGGGCGGTGGCGATGGTGGCAAGGACAGACAGCGCCCGCAGAGGCCAGAACGCCGCCCCGGCCAGTCGCAACAACCACGAACCCAGCCACGGGTACAGCGGTGGATAGGCGTGGGGAACGAAGATGGCGTTGGCGGGCAAATAGGTCGACAGGCTGTGCGCCATCCGCCACGCCTGCATCAGCATCCCATCCTCGATGAAATCGAGGTCATAGGGATAGATAAGGCGCGGCCAGGAAAAGATCAGATAGGCGACGATGGCGGCCAGGGCCAGCCAACGCCCCGGCTGCCCTCGCCAACAAGTCGCCAAACGCTCGCTCATAGGCAAGGCCGCCCCCATGTGATGGCAAAATCAGACGCCGGCCGCCGCCAACGCCGCTCCCACCATCGCCTGCGCCTCGGCCTGGATGCGGCGCAGATGGTCGGGGCCGAGGAAGCTCTCGGCATAGATTTTGTACACATCCTCGGTGCCAGAGGGACGGGCGGCGAACCAGCCGTTGGCCGTCACCACCTTCAGCCCACCGATGGCGGCGTTGTTGGCGGGCGCACGCGTCAGTTTGGCCGTGATCGGCTCCCCGGCCAGCTCGGTGGCAGCCACCAGTTCGGGCGAGAGGGCGGAGAGGACGGCCTTCTGCCGGCGGTTGGCGGGTGCGTCCATACGTTCGTAGACCGGGCTGCCGAACATCGCCTCCAGATCGCGATAGTGTTCGCCGGGGTCTTTGCCGGTGACGGCGGTGATCTCGGCTGCCAGCAGGTCGAGGAGGATGCCGTCTTTGTCGGTCGTCCAGGCGGTTCCGTCATGGCGGAGAAAGCTGGCCCCGGCGCTTTCCTCGCCGCCGAAGCCGTAGGAGCCATCGACCAGCCCCTCGACGAACCACTTGAACCCGACCGGGACTTCGGCCAGACGGCGGCCCAGGTGGGCGGCGACACGGTCGATCATCGAACTGGAGACGAGCGTCTTGCCCACGGCCGCATCCTTGCGCCAGCCCGGCCGGTTCTGGAACAGATACCAGATGGCCACGGCCAGGTAGTGGTTGGGGTTCAGCAGCCCGGCGCTGGGGACGACGATGCCGTGGCGGTCGCTGTCGGGGTCGTTGCCGAAGGCGACATCGAAGCGGTCTTTGAGTCCGATCAGGCTGGCCATGGCCTGCGGCGACGAGCAGTCCATGCGGATCTTGCCGTCTTTGTCCACGGTCATGAAGCCGAAGGCGGGGTCGATGGCCGGGTTGACCACCTCGATGTCCAGCCCAAAACGTTCGGCGATCGGCGCCCAATAGGCCAGGCTGGCCCCGCCCATGGGGTCGGCCCCGATCTTCAGCCCCACCGACCGAATGGCCTCCATGTCGATGACGCTGCCCAGGTCGGCCACGTAGGGCGTGACGAAATCGTGCGCCTGCACCCCGTCCGCGCGGATGGCTCGCTCCCAGGACATGCGCTTCACCCCGGCCAGACCCTCGGCCAGCAGTTGATTGGCCCGATCCTGGACCCGTTTGGTCACGCTGGTGTCGGCAGGGCCGCCGTCGGGCGGGTTGTACTTGAAGCCGCCGTCGCTGGGCGGGTTGTGCGAGGGGGTGATGACGACGCCATCGGCCAGAGGCGCCGCCCGGCCCCGATTGTGGGCGAGGATGGCGTGGGAGATGACGGGCGTGGGGGTGTAGCCGAACCCGGCCTGGTATCGGACCTCGACCCCGTTGGCCGCGAAGACCTCGATGGCCGAGATTTGCGCCGGCTCGGAGAGGGCGTGCGTGTCCATGCCGACGTACAGCGGCCCAGCGATGCCCTCGCCCTGCCGGTATTCGCAGATCGCCTGGCTGATAGCGAGGATGTGGTCTTCGTTGAAGCTGTGCTGCTCGGAGACGCCGCGATGACCGGAAGTGCCGAAGGCGACCTGGTGGGCCGGGTTAGCGGGGTCGGGATGGCGGGTGTAGTAGGCCGAGATCAGGCGAGGCGTGTTGATGAGGAGGGCGCGGGGGGCGGGCTGGCCGGCAAGGGGATGCATAGAGGGAGATTGGGGATTGGAGATTGGGGATTGGAGATTGGAGATTGGGGATTGGAGATTGGCGGGCGGAGGGATGAGTGGGTTCCTCCAGGTTGCGTGCGGCCATGAAGTATAGTTGATCGACTGAACCGACTCAAAGAGGCGTTACACCGGGCTTGTCAAAGTCCCAAAGGTCGTTTAGCATCTCAAGGTGTCAAGGTGCGACGCACTTGGCAAGTGCGTCGCACCTGCGGCCTGCCTTGACACCCGCCACCCGCCACCTGCCACCTGCCACCTGCCACCTGCCCCTCCCCATGCCCTACCGCGACCTCCGTCACTTCATCGAACGCCTGGAAAAAGCCGGCGAACTCCGGCGCATCACCGCCCCGGTCGATCCGCAGCTGGAGATCACCGAGATCACCGACCGGGTGAGCAAAGGCCCGGCCGAGCAGAACAAAGCCCTGCTGTTCGAGCGCGTCAAAGGCTCGGACATGCCGGTGCTGATCAATGCCCTGGGCAACCCGCGCCGCATGGCCTGGGCGCTGGGCGTCGAGAATCTGAACGACCTGCACGACAACCTGGCCAAACTGATCGACCTCAAGCTGCCGCAAGGCTTTGGCCCTGCCCTGGGCCGCGCCGGCGATCTGGTGGGCGCACTGCGCAGTATCGGCCTCAAACCGAGCATCGTCGGCAAGGCCCCCGTGCAGGAAGTGGTCAAGACCGGCGCTGACGCCACCCTGGCCGGCCTCCCCATCCTCACTTGCTGGCCCCACGATGGCGGCCCCTACCTCACCATGACCACCGTCATCACCCGCGACCCGGCCAACAACGTGCGCAATGTGGGCATGTACCGGGTGCAGGTGTATGACGAGCGCACGGTGGGTATGCACTGGCAATTGCACAAAGGCGGGGCCGAGCACGAGCGCGCGGCCCGCGAAACCCGCGAAACCCGTAGGGGCGAGGTCTCCTCGCCCCCCTCGCCCCCCTCATCTTCCTCGCCCCCCTCGCCCCCCTCATCTTCCTCGCCCTCCTCGCCCCCCTCGCCTTCCTCGCCCTCCTCGCCCTCCTCCTCCCTACCGGTTGCCATCAGCCTGGGCGGCGACCCGGCCGTGATGTGGTCGGGCAGCGCCCCGCTGCCTCCTGGCATCGACGAATTCCTGCTGGCCGGCTGGCTGAGGGGCAAGCCGGTGGACCTGGTGCGCTGCGTCAGCCAACCGCTGGAGGTCCCCGCTCAGGCTGAGATCGTGATCGAAGGCTATGTCGATCCCTCCGAAAGCCGACTCGAAGGCCCCTTTGGCGACCACACCGGCTTCTACACCCCGCCCGCCCCCTATCCCGTCCTCCACATCACCGCCGTCACCCACCGCCGGCAGCCCATCTACCCCACCACTATCGTCGGCAAACCACCGATGGAGGACTATTGGATGGGCAAGGCCACCGAGCGCCTGTTCTTGCCGCTGATGAAACTTTTTCAGGGCGAAATCGTCGACGTGAACATGCCAGCGGCGGGCGTCTTCCACAACCTCATCTTCGTCTCGATCAAAAAGCGCTTCCCCGGCCACGCCCGCAAGGTCATCAACGGGCTGTGGGGGCTGGGGCTGATGATGCTAACCAAGTGCATCGTCATCTTCGATGCCGAAGTCGATGTCCAGAACGAAGCCGAAGCTCTTTTCCACATGTTCGGCAATGTCGACTGGGGCCGTGATGTCATCATCCAGGATGGCCCCGTCGATGCCCTCGACCACGGCAGCCACCACTTCGCCTTTGGCGGCAAGATCGGCATCGACGCCACCCACAAGCTGCCCGAAGAAGGCTACACCCGCGGCTGGCCTACTCCCATCGCTATGAGCGACGAGATCAAAGAGCGGGTCGGGCGGCGGTGGTTGCAGTATGGCTTCGGCGCCGCGCCGGGTTGAGCGACGGCTTCGGTTCAGCCCTCGGCCTCGCACTGAGGACAATGCCGGGGGTCGCTCAGCTCGATCAGGTGTCGGGCGCAGACGGCATAGACCTCGACCCGCTCGAGCAGGCCCCAACGCCGGGTGACCGTGGCTTCGAGGGCGATCTCGCGGCAGGTGGTGTTTTGTAGGAGATCGGGGACAGGGCACGAATCGCAGAGGGCGCGGCGCCAGGGCCGTGATTCCGGGTTGCGCTTGATCAGGCGACATTCCTCGTAGTCTTTGCCACGGTGGTAATCGCCGTAGAAATAGCGGCAGTTGACGGGTTTGGTGGCGGCCATCAGGCGGAGAAGGAGCGGAGCAGGAGTTTGGAAGGGCGCCGCACAGGCGGAAAGGGTCAATGCTGCTGGCGGCGAAACACAGCACGACGAGAAAAGCAAGGCTTAATTCTAGCGCGTCCGGGCAGTGGCGCAGTGGCTGGCAATCCGGTTGGCAGGCGTCAGATCAGATTAGCACGATGAGGACGCCGGCCAGGGTGATCAGTGCTCCGATGATCTCGTTGGCGGTCGGGATTTCGCCCAGGAGCAGGGCGCCCAGGAGGATGGCGCCGGCGACTTCGAGCATGGCGATGATGTTGGCGTAGGTGGCGTTGGTGTGGCGCAGAGCGGCGTTGTAGAGGGTATGGCCCAGGGCCAACGGCAACAACCCCAGGGCTAGCAGGCTGAGGATCGAGGCCGAGGTGTAGCCGCCGGGCGTGAAGGCCAGGGCGGCCGGGGTGGCCGTCCACAGGGCGGCGACGGCGTAGACGCTGAAGGCGTAGGTCAGCAGGCTGGTCTGATGCCGCTGCGCCCGGCCGATGACGCTATAGAGGCCGTAGGTGATGGCCGATCCCAGGGCCAGGAGGTCGCCGATAAGCATTTCGCCGGTCATCTCCGGCTGGAACCCGGCCAGCACCGCCACCCCGACCACCGCCGCCAACACGCCCAGCCACTGGCGCCGCGCCAGGGACTCATGCAAGAAGACGGCGGAGAAGATGGCGACGAAGATGGGGGCGGTGTAGACGATGGAGAGGGCGTGGGCGATGGTGGTGAAGCCGATGGCAGCGGCGTAGAGGACGAAATGAAGGGCCGCAACCAGGCCAAAGCCGGCAAAACGGCCCCACTGTTGGCGCGGGAGCATCCACCGTTCGCGGCGCAGGATCATGGCCAGGCCCAGGGCAGCGGCGGCAATCGCCAGCCGCCAGAAGGTGATCTCGTAACTGGTTAGGGCGCCGGCCCAACGGATGAAAAGAGCGCTAGTGGAGAAGAAGAAGACGGCGACGCCGACGTAGAGCAGCCCGAGGCGTGAGGCGGATGGCATGGGCGGTCGGGCCAGGGAAAACAAAGCCGTCGCCGGTGAAAGATCACGGCGACGGCAAGAAGGCAGGGTGTAAGATGGATGGGACTATCTGGCAAAGGCGCTGGCAAAGAGCGAGATCACCATCGTCAGGACAATGAGGATGCCGATCGCATACCAGACGGTAGTGCGCCAATCGCGCTTCTTGGTTTGGGACTTGGCGGGTGTACGGCGGGCCATGGGGAAGATACCTCCGGAGATGCTTGCGTGAGCAAGAGTTTGAGAAAGTATTGTAGCACAAGGCGGCTGAGAAGGACGAAACCGGCGGGAATGGGTGGAGGGCGTGGGAGCGACAGACAACAAGCCCTTTGTTGGCTGACCCCCGGTCGGGTAGAATCGGCCTGGCAGGTCGCGCACCCCACCGGCCAGCCTAACCTTCAACGCGAGTGTATCCTATGACCAACTTCTTGAAGAAACTGTTCGGCGGCCAACCCGCCCCATCGTCTGTCGGACAGGATGACGGCCACGGCCCCATCCACGTCGGCGACGCCGATTTCGCCCAGGTGGTGCTCGGCGCCGATTCCCTGGCCATCGTCGATCTGTGGGCGGATTGGTGCCGCCCCTGCCACATGCTGGCCCCCACCATCGAGCGTCTGGCCGCCGAATACGAGGGCCGGGTGCTGGTGGCCAAGCTGGATGTGGACGAAAACCAGGCTACCGCCCGTCGCTACGGCGTCCGCAGCATCCCCACCGTCCTCTTCATCCGCGACGGCAAGGAGATCGACCGCATGGTGGGCGTGCAGCCCTACATCTCCTTTGCCAACCGCATCAACCGGCATCTTGAGCCGGCCGGCGGGCAATGAACCTGGCTGCCTTCTGCGCCGCCGCCCGCGCCCGCGGCTGGTTGATCGAGGTCGATCAGCCGGTCAGCACCGACCTGGAACTGGCCGCCGTCGCCCATGCCCTCGATGGCCGGCCGGTGCTCTTCAAAACAGTCAACAATCAACAATCAACAATCAACAATCAACGCGCCGCACCACGCACCACGGAACACGCACCACGGAACACGGAACACGCCCCCCGCGTCCTCACCGGCCTGGCCGCCGACCGCCGGCATTTTGCCCTGGCCTTGGGCTGTGAACCCGGCCAACTTCTCTTCCGCCTGGCCCAGGCCTTCGCCCAGCCGCAGCCGGCGCCGCTGGTCGAGTCCGGCCCCTGCCAGGAGGTGGTCGAGCGGCCGGGCGACCTGACTCAACTCCCCTTCCTCAAGCACTGGCCCGACGACGCCGGCCCCTACGCCACCGCCGCCATCGCCATCATCCGTGATGCGACTACCGGTTTGAACGCCTCCTTCCACCGCCTGCTGCGGCTGGACGCTCATCGTCTGGCCGCACGCATCGTCGAGCGCCGGGGCACGGACACGGCCTGGCGCAAAACCGAGGGCGATCTGCCCATCGCCATCGGCATCGGGCTGCCGCTGCATGTGCTCTTGGCCGCCAGCATGGCCCCGACGCCGGGCGTCAGCGAACTCGACATCGCCCACGCCCTCGCCCCCACCCCCCTCGTCCGCTGCCTGACCAACGACCTGGTCATTCCTGCCGAAGCCGAATTCGTGCTCGAAGGCCGGCTGACGCACACGCTCGTGGACGAAGGCCCCTTCGTCGACCTGACCGAGACCATCGACATCGTCCGCCGGCAGCCGGTGATCGAGATCGACTGCATCACCCACCGCCGCCACCCCATCTACCACGCCCTGCTGCCCGGCCAGCTCGAACACAAGCTGCTGATGGGCATGCCCAAGGAGCCGAGCATCTTCGCCGCCGTGAACGAAGTCGCCCGCTGCCTGAATGTGTGCATCACGCCTGGCGGCGCCTCCTGGCTGCACGCGGTGGTGCAGATCGACAAACAAGCGCCCGACGACGGCGCCAAGGCCATCCACGCCGCCTTTCGTGGGCACGGCTCGGTCAAGCATGTGGTGGTCGTGGACAAAGACATCGATCCGTTCAGTCCGGCGGAGGTGGAATGGGCCATCGCCACCCGTTTCCAGGCGGGCCGGGCGTTGCACCTCTTCCGGGATCAGCCCTCCAGCTCGCTCGACCCCTCGGCCACGCACACGCCCGGCCAGAAATCCCGCTCCGACAAGATGGGTCTCGACGCCACTATCTTTTGGGACACGCCGGCCGGCCCCTCGCATCCCGACCATTTCGCCCGCGTGCCGTTGCCGAAGATCGATGTGGGGGCGTATTTGGCGGCGGAGGATGGCCGATAGACGGCGGATGATGCAGTTGTGACGGGCGCGTTGCAGAAATGGGGCAATCGTGGCATAGTGTCAGTATCTGACTGCATTCGATTCAGGAGCCACGCACATGGAAAGACAGATCACGCTCACCCTACCCGAGGCTATTTATAAACAGGTCGAAGAAATAGCTTCGACCAGCCGCCGCCCAGTGGCCGAGATACTGGTCGATACCATCGGTGAGCGAACATCAGCCCTGTACATCGATCCCAGTCGTCCGGCCATGTTGCGCGAGAAGGCTGCTTTTTTGGCAATGCACGCGGAGCTGGCGGCAGCATACAGCGGACAATATGTGGCCATATTTGGCGGGATGGTGATCGACCACGATGCAGATGCGCTCAGCCTGGTGCGACGCGTTCGGCGCCTCCATCCCAACGAAATCATTTTAGTGAAACGCGTCGAGGATGACCCCGACCGCGTCCTCGAGTTCCGCTCCCCACGTTTGGTGTAGAGTGCCAGTTCTAAGCTATATCTATAGCGCTGCCTATTCGCCATCGGCGCCGGTGATTGAGGTTGGTCTTCGTGGTCCTGCCGAAATGCTGGGGGTCTCCCTTCGTTAATCCTGGTGTGCGTGCTGCCGTACTCCCATTGATTGTTGCAACAACTAACCATCTATGGTAAGTTATTGCAATGGAATTCAGGGCCTTGCTTTCCCTTGTGGGTGGTGAACCCATTTTCGAGACGGCATTGTTGCTGGCCGGGCCAGCCAAGCCGGCCATTGTGCAGAAACAATTGGTGAACTGGGTGCGGCAGGGTTCTATCTTCCAACTTCGTCGCGGCCTCTACTGCCTGGCCCCACCCTACCAAAAAACCAGGCCCCATCCCTTTCTCGTGGCCAACCGCCTGGTGCGTGGCTCTTACGTCAGCCTGCACTCGGCCCTGGCGCACTACGGTCTGATCCCCGAATACGTGGCTGTGGTGACGAGCGTCGGCGGCGGCAGACCGGGCCGCTGGCGCACACCGCTGGGCGAATTCGAAGCGCGACATGTGCGCCCCGACTTGCTGTGGGGTTACGACCTGGTGGCCGTGGCGCCCGATCAAAATGCCTTCCTGGCTCGACCCGAGAAAGCCCTGCTCGATCTGGTCTATCTCCAGCCGGGCGGAGACGATCCCGCCTATCTGCAAGAACTGCGCCTGCAAAACCTGGCCCAACTCGACCTGAATCGCCTGACCGAAGATGCCGGGCGCAGCCGCAGCCCCAAGCTGAAACGCGCAGCCCACACCATCGCCACACTTGCCGCCGCCGAGACTTACGAAATGTTATAACGGTCTATCACTCAGGCAGGCTCCACGACTTGCCACTTGCCACCTGCGATCCTTCGTTTCACTCAGAGCCTGCCCTGAACGGAGTGAAGGGACAAGCTCTGCCACCTGCCACTTGCCACTCGCCTCCCCATGCTCCGCCTCTTCATCTCCGCCCACCTCACTCCCGACCTGCTGGCCGCCATCGGCGATGTGCAGGCCCGGCTCAAGCGCCAGCTCACCGGCTTGCCGCTGGCGTGGACGCGGCCCGAGGGCATCCACCTCACCCTCAAATTCCTGGGCGACACCGACCCGCGCCGGGTCGATGACATCGTCGCCGGCCTCGAGAACGCCGTCGCCTCTCACCGGCCCTTCACCATCGCCGTGGCCGGGCTGGGCTGCTTCCCCAACCTGCGCCAGCCGAACGTGATCTGGGTGGGGGTGCAGGACCCCGACCGGGCGCTACGGCGACTGGCAGCGGCGGTCGATGCCGCCACCGCCCGCCAAGGCTGGGAGGAAGAGACGCGACCCTTCAGCGGCCACCTCACCCTGGCCCGCGTCAAGCGCGAGGCGGGCCACGCCGAACGGCGGGCCATCGGAGAGCAGGTCGGCCACTTCCCTCTCCCCGACCCCCTCGGCCTCCTACCCATCGCCTCGCTTCATCTCATGCGCAGCGAGCTGAAGCCAGGCGGCTCGATCTACACCGAGTTGGCTGCTGCGCCGCTCGCATAGGTCCGACATGAAATACCTCAAAATTCACACCTTGGAAAAAGGTCAGTGGTACGACCGCGATACGATCCTTTTGCACGCCGCCTTTCAGGTCTTGACCGACTTCATCGGGCAAGAAAGACCGGGGGAGATCATCGACTGGAATAGCGACGAGATGCATCGCCACGCCTGGGACGAAATGACACAGTTGTATCGCTGGAGGCAGTTGCACCGCTTGATCGAGGTGCGGCCGTTTTTGTGGACGTAGACCCTCTTGCTGCGCTGTCGTGCAGACAGGTATAATTCAGGCAGGCAACGAATAGAACCACCACCTATGGAGAGCCATGCAAATGTTACAGATTCAACTTTCGAATCGCTTGGCCGACGCCTTGAATCTATTGGAGCCTGGCGTAGCCCCAAAACAACAGGTCGAACGACTGGCGGAACAAGAATTGCGCCGACGCCTGGCGCGCTATCAATTGAGTGACCGCCTCTTTCGTGAGAAATATGGCATGACCCTCGACGAGTTCGAGGCGACAGAGATGGTCAAGACGCACGGCTATTCGTTCGAAGTCGAGAATGATCATCAAGATTGGGACCTGGCAACGGATGGCATGCGTACGGTCGCGCTGAAACTGGCCGATCTCCGGAGTGAAGCATGAACGCGGATGCTGTCGAGCGCGACGTCCAGCGCGCAGCATCCAAATGGGCCTTCATCCGTCAAGTAGAAACCGTCGACAAAACCAATTTTGCGATCAAATTGCGGCTACACATCGAAACTGACTGTTTTATCCAGGTCTACGCCAACACCCAGAAACAACTAACGAGCTACGCCTTGGTCTTCAACCGAGCACGAATTTACGGGCGTGACTGCGAAGGAGGACGCTGGCATCGTCATCCTGCCGGTGCGCCAGACCAACATGACTTCTCTCTCGAAGGCCAGCACCCGACATCTTTGGACGAATTCCTCAAAGAAACCCAGCAAGTTCTTCAGGATCAGGGGCTATTCTGAATCTGACACCAGAAACGATTGGAGGGTCGGACAAGGGGCGAGGGGGGGGCGAGAATGCCAAAAAGCATCTCCGCCAAACAGATCTATACTCACCCCCTGCGCAGCCCAACCGGGATGACCCACGTGCAATCCGTGCGGTAAAGCCCCTGCGCCTGCCAGCGGCGAAAGACCTGCCGCCATTGGGCAAAGAGCCGCTTCCCATGCAGTGCCTTGCCATCTTTGAGCGCCTCTAACACGGTAACGTGTTTGGCAACCAGCATCTGCTCCCACTCCGCCCGTGTAAAAGTCTGCACCTGAATCGGGGCAAGCCGGGGACGCAATTGCATGAGCAGGCGAAAGCGTTCGCGTGCGCTTACCGGCATCTCGCCGCCGATCACGAGGATATCGATATCGCTGTCCCGCTGTTGAGCGTTGCGCGCCACCGAGCCAAACAGGATGATACAATCCGGGTGATAGGCATCGACGACTGCCTGGGCATACTCAGCGGCCCAAATCGGCAGTTGTTCAGCCGTCAGTAGCTGCTCTAGCATCTCTCACACCGATCGGATGATAGCACCACCCTCCCCCCCGCAACAAACCCGATCCTCCCCCCTCCCTCCCTCCCTGCGTCCCTCCCTCCCTGCGTCCCTCCCTCTCCCCCTCCCCCCGCCCCATGCAAACACCCACCCGCCTCCTCCACGAAGGCGACGACCCCGAAACCCGGCTCGGCGCCGTCAACCCGCCCATCTACCACGCCTCCACCTTCACCTTCCCCACCATGCAGAGCTTCCTGGATGGCATGGCCGGGCAAAGCGAGCGTTTCGTCTACAGCCGCAACGGCAACCCCACCGTCGCCGCCCTGGAACAGAAGCTGGCCATGCTCGAAGGCGCCGAGCACGCCATCGCCGCCGCCTCGGGCATGGGCGCCATCACCGCCGCCCTCCTGGCCTCGCTCAGCGGCGGCGACCACGCCCTGGTGGTCGATAGCTGCTACGGCCCCACCCGCCGCTTCCTGGACGAGGTCATGCGTCCCCTCGGCGTCGAAACCACCTACTACCATCCCCATGTCGATGACCTGGCCCCGCTCTGGCGGCCCAACACCCGGCTGGTCTATCTCGAATCGCCGGGCAGCCTCGGCTTCCACATCCAGGATGTGGCCGGGTTGGCCAGCCAGGCGCGGGCGCGCGGGGCCAGCACCCTCATCGACAACAGTTGGGCCACGCCCCTCTACCAGCAGCCGCACCGGCTGGGCGTCGATCTCGTCGTCCATACCGGCTCCAAATACCTGGGCGGGCATTCCGACGTGGTCATGGGCGTCGTCACCTGCGACCACGACCGCTACCCACGGCTGCGCACTGTCGCCACCCTCCTGGGCGCGACCCTCGGCCCCGCCGAAGCCTGGCTCGTCCTGCGCGCCCTGCGCACCCTGCCCCTGCGCCTGGCCCAACACCAGGCCGGCGCCCTGGCCGTGGCCCGCTGGCTGCAAGACCAGCCCCAGGTGCGCCGCGTCCTCCACCCCGGCCTGCCCGATTTCCCCCGTCATGCCCTCGCCCGCCGGCAGATGAGCGGCTGGTCGGGCCTGTTCAGCTTCGAGCTCCACCCGCCCGCCGGCCCCGCCCAACGCCATCACTTCATCGACGCCCTGCGGCTGTTCGGCATCGGCGTCAGTTGGGGCGGCTACGAAAGTCTGATCATCCCCCTGCTGGCCCGCGACCCCGCCACCGCCGAGCGCCAGGCCCGCCTGGGCCTGAGCGACGATTGTTATCGCGTCTCTATTGGTCTGGAAGCGCCGGAGGATCTGATTGCAGACCTGGCGAGGGGGCTGGCTGCGTATGCAGGGGAGACGGGGACGACTTAGCCGCAGGCGCGTGCTTGCGGGGTCCCCGGTGGGCTGTGTCGAGCAGAGTACGGGCGTATTTGCTCATCAGGCTTGCCAGCACAGTCGAGAAATCGATCTCGTGCAGCTGCAACACCTCGGTGAACGGTAGACCCAAATCAGGGCCGAAGGCTGTGTTGGGATTGGCGTCGGTAAAATAGGGCGTGCCGTCTACTTCATCGACGCGCACATCGAACTTGGCATAGTCCCGGCACCACAGCACCTTGAAAGCTTTGCGCGCCAGACGGTTTACCCGGTCTTCTATCGCCTTATCCGCCTTCTTGTAGGAATAAGCATCGGGATGGCTATAGCTCTCGAAGCTGGTAAACCGGTATTTGGGATGGGAGGTGTAGTTGAACACTTTCTCCGCACAAAAGGCGCTGACCCGCACCCCGTCATCGAACACCACCACCGTCAGTTCGGGGCCATGAATGAAACGCTCGACGATCACCGGCATCTTGTAGGTGCGGATCAATTCGTTCGCCCTCTTCTCGGCCTCTTTGTAGCTTTCCTTGACCGCGGCGTCGTCGATGCCCACACTCCCCCCGCTTTCGTTCAACTTGACGATGAGCGGCAGCCCCAGGTCTTCTTGAATGCGCCGACCGCGGCGCGAAACGAACTGGAAAGGCGGGGTGGGGATGTCGTTGGCATCCAGCAATTCCTTCATCAGGTTGCGATCGTTGCCGATGACCAGCCCGCGCATCCTGGCGCCGGTATAAGGGATATTGGCCAGTTCCAGCGCGCCGGGGATCGATGTCTGCAAACCGTCTTTGCCGCGCAGCGTATCGACCAGGTTCAGAACAAGATCCGGCTGATCGACCAGGAGTTTTGACATAAAGTAACGATCGGCGCGATAGAGCCTGGCCTTGATATCCAACTGCGCCAGCGCCTCCACCACTTCTCGCGCCCGTTCCTCGACCTCGATCTCGGCTTGATAAGCCTCTTCGGTTGGGAACCACTCCCGACGCACATGCGAGTAGGCCACCGCCACCAGGCGCAGCGACTTCATGGCTGCCTGGTCGACGAACAAGGGTGGCTTGCGCTTGCGCCTGGCGAGACTCTTGGGCGGCTCATCCGCCACACCCTGGCCCGGCGCCTGTACAGCCAGGGCTTTTTCTAGCTCGGCCATGGTCGGTAGTTTTCCAGGATCGACCCGCCGATGAACTCGCGCAGGATCGAATCGGAAGGGATGTGCTCGGCCGCGACGGCCTGGAACCACTGCAGGAGCGCCCGCAGACGGCTGGCCTCGATCCGCTCCGGCGTCCCCGGCTCGATCTGCAACAGCAGCGGCTCGACCATCGGCTTGAGCACGGCCAGTTCGTAGGTCAGGGCCGAGTTGAACATCACATCGGCGTTGTCCTGGAAAGGGAAGATCCAGCGTCGCTCGCCCTGGCGAACACTCTCCCAGCGGGCGATGGTGTCGGCGGCGGTATAGCCCCTGGTGCGGGCGTCGCGCACGATGCGCCGGATCAGGCGGGTGTCGGTGGTGGAGATGCGATTGTAGCGATCGAGATTGAGTTGCGTCAGGGCGCTGATGTAAATACGAAAACAGATCGCCGGGTCGATGTCGGGCAGGAGGGCGGGGTTCAGGCCGTGGATGCCCTCGAGGATGAGGACATGGTGAGGGGTGATCTGGGCGGTGGGGCCAGGCCGGCGGCGGCCCTCCTTGAAGTCGAAAACCGGCAGCTGCACCTGCTCGCCGGCGATCAGCCGGTTGAGTTGCTGGTTGAGCAGGGGCAGATCGACGGCGTGGATCGACTCGAAATCGTAATTGCCGCCTTCATCGCGCGGGGTATGCTCGCGGCCCAGAAAATAATCGTCGATGCTGATCGCCAGCGGCCGCAAGCCCACCGCCAGCAGCTGCACCGCCAACCGTCGGGCAAAGGTCGTTTTGCCTGACGACGACGGCCCGGCAATGAGGATGATGCGGACGCGGTCGCCGCGGTCGGCGATCTGTTGGGCGATCTGGCTGATGCGTTGTTCGTGCAGAGCCTCGGTCACGAGGATGATCTCGGTCAGACGGCCGGCCTCGATGCCATCGTTCAGGCCGCCAATGTTGCGGATGCCCAGGGCGCGCAGCCAGGCGCTGTATTCGGTGAAGACATCGAAAAGCGGGGTTTGGGCGCCGGCCGGAGCGATTTCTCCCCCCGCCCCTTGCCGCGGATAGCGCAGCAGGAAGCCGCCGTCGGCCGGTTCCAGGGCGAAATGCTGCAAATGCCCGGCGCTGGGGGCCATGAAACCGTGTAGATAGTCCCGGCTCTCCAACAGGCTGTAGACGATCAAGGTCGGTTTGCGCCGCTGCTCCAGCAAATCGACCTTCTCGGCGTCCCCGGCCTGCCGGAACAGGTCGATAGCGGCCGGCAAGGGCATTTCCTGGCGGAGGATGGGCGCGTCGGCCGCCACCACCGCCCGCATTTCGTCCTCCAATTGCTTCAGTTCCGCGGCTGTGAAGGGCGGCCTCCCTTCCACCTGACAGTAGTAGCCGCCGCTGGTGATCGAATGCTCGACATAGACCCGCGCCTGCGGAAAGAGGCGGGCGGCGACGGCGATGAGCAGAAATGTGAGCGAGCGCCGGTAAATGCGAGCGCCGTCGGCGCTATCCAACTGCACAGCCGCCACCCGACCATCGCGCATCACCGGCCAGGAAAGCTCGGCCAGCTTGCCATCGAGGATGGCGGCGATGGCAGGGGGCCGGGCGTCTGCTTCGGCGGCGGCAACAAAGTCGGCCAGGGGCGTGCCGATGGGGGCGGCGAAGACGCGGCCATCGGGAAACGTGAGGCGAGCGGTGAGCCGGGGGCGCGAGCGGGTGACGGTCATGGTCGGTCTGAATGAAAAGAGACGGCCACCGCCGGAGGGCAGTGGCCGTTTTGAAGTCGTCTTGAAGTCGCGTCGAAAGACGGAGCAAACGAGAAGATGAGAGTAGCCGGGGTGAGCCTGCGGCCGGGCTAGAAGGGGATATCCTCTTCCATCACCGGCCCGCGCTCGCGCAAGACGCCCTCGGCCTCACTGCCCTGGCCGCCGCCGCTGAGAAAGCGGATATTCCTGGCCGTCAATTCTAGCGAGGCGCGTGGCTGGCCATCTTGGGACGTGTAGGCGCTGGCATCGATATCACCCTCGACGAAAACGAGTTTGCCTTTCGTCAAGTATTGATTGCACAACTCACCCAATTTGTCCCAGGCCGTGACGCGGAACCAGGTCGTCTTCTCTTGCTGTTGTCCGTTTTTGTCGGTCCATTTCCGGGAGGAAGCAACCGAGAAGCTGGTCACTGCCAGCCCGCTGGGGGTATATCGCATTTCTGGATCCCTACCCAAATGGCCGATAACAATAGTTTTCTGATACATGATCTTGTCTCCTTTTCTATCCGTGAGGGCGCTTGTCGATTGAGAACAGTCGGGTCAACGATGACGGCAGTATAGCGCAGCCGGGCGGAAATGTCAAGAACAAATGTTCGTGTTTTCACCCCCCTGACTACTGCCCACTGACCACTGATTACTGCCTACTTCCCCGGAAACATCACCACCTTCCCGCTCTGCCCGCTCTGCATCACCCGCAGCGCCTTCTCGTACTCGTCCAGCCCGAAGCGGTGGGTGATGACCCGGTTCAGGTCGATGAGGCCGCTGGAGAGCAGGCCGCGCATCCGGTACCAGGTGGCCCATAGCTCGCGACCAACGATGCCGTGTACGGTGGCGCCCTTCAGCACGACATGATTGTTGATATCGAACGGGATGCCCGAAGGCGCCAGGCCCAGCAAGGCCGCCTCGCCGCCAAAACGCAGCAGCCTGAAGCCGAGGTCGATGGCCTGGGGCGCGCCCGACATCTCCAGCAGCACATCCACGCCCTCGCCGTGGGTGTCATCGAGGATGGTCTGATAGGCATTGCCCTCCGAGACATTCAGGGCCAGGTCGGCGCCCATCTCGCGGGCCATGTGCAGGCGATAGTTGGCGATGTCGGTGGCGTAGATCGCCCGCGCCCCTGCCGCCTTGGCCACCATGATCGCCATCAAACCCACCGGCCCGCAGCCTGTCACCAGCACGCGGCGGGCGGTCACATCGGCAGCGAAGGCCGTGTGCACGGCGTTGCCAAAATTCTCTTGCAGGCTGGCCACCTCCAGCGGCATGTCGGGCGGGTTCACCCACAGATTCTCGGCCGGCATGACGATGTACTCGGCCCAGCAGCCATCGCGGTCGACGCCGATGATCTGCGTATTCTGGCACAGGTGCCCGCGCCCGGTGCGGCAGGGCGTGCAGGCATGGCAGATGATGTGGCTCTCGGCCGAAACGAAATCCCCGACCCTGACCTCGCTCACCACCTCGCCCACCTCCACCACCTCGCCGCAAAACTCGTGCCCGACGATGACCGGCGGCCGGATGCGGCTCTGCGCCCAGGGGTCCCACTTGAAGATGTGCATGTCGGTGCCGCAGATGGAAGTGGCCGCCACCTTGATCAGCGCCTCGCGCGGCCCCGGCGCGGGGATGGGGACATCGACCATCTTCAGCCCCGGAGAGCGGTCGGGTTTGACGATTGCGCGCATGGTCTTATCGTGCTTACTCATTGCAACCCAGCTTCCTCTTCACCGGAGTCCATATCTGCTGCTTTGAGCGCCTGGACATAGTATGGCGCCATTTCCTCGTATACGGTCTGCAAGAGTTCCGCCTGCTCGTATGAATGGTCATCATCTCCCCACTCTTTTTGGTCGGGCGACAATTGGCCACCAGCATCGAATCCGGTGAGAAACAACACCGCCACAGGAACTGTGCCCTGGCTTGCAGTGAACTCCGGGGCTGGTTCCAAGAGGCGGATCTGGTGATTTTCGTAGATGGCTTTGACTGCAAACATGGTCTCTCTCCCTGAGCATCTGCTGAAAGTATAGACCCTACGACAGTTGCGCGCAAAGCATAACCTGAGCGCAGAAATGGAGGCTCGCCACTATTCCGCCACGCAACCTTTTTCGCCCCGCCAACGTCATCATTTTTTGGGTAATTTCACTTACCCTTCTTGGGCGCATTGGGCGCCTCATTGTCTGGGGGAGTTCCCATGAGCAAGCAAGCTTCAACTTCATATCGACTTCTCGGCCTGGCGATGGCAGCCCTTCTCATCGCCACCCTTTCGCTAGCAGCCTTGCCGCCGGCCTCGCCGCCGGTCGCTGCCGAAACCCTCGGCTGGATCAGTCTGGATGGCCCGCGCGGCGGCCCGGCCCAGGCGCTGGCGCTCAGCCCCGACTTCGTCCACGACCGGGCCGTGTGGGGCGGCGGCGGCAGAGATTTCGGGCGGGCGTCGTGGGGCGGGCGGGGCATCTTCCGCTCGAACGATGGCGGCGTCCACTGGGCCTTTGCCGGCGGGCCGGTCAACGGCGCCCTCCTCGACCTGGCCCTCTCGCCCGGCTGGCCGGCGCACGGCGTGGCTGTGGCCGGGTTCTGGGCGGGGGTGTGGGTCACCACCGACGCCGGGGCCAGCTGGCAACAGACCTCCGGCATCGAAACACCCGGCAGCCCCTTCCTGATCGACGCCGTCGCCCTCAGCCCCGACTACCAACACGATTTCAGCTTCATGGCCGGCAGCGCCTATGGCGGCATCTACCGCACCACCGACGGGGGCGTCACCTGGGCGCGCACGGCCGACGCCGCCCCGGTGCGCCGTCTGAGCTGGCATCCGACCGACGCCGGCGCCGTCCTGGCCGCGGCCGCCGATGGCCTTTGGCGCAGCACCGACGCCGGCGCCACCTGGAGCCGGAGCGTCTCCGACACCCAGGTATTCGACGTCGCCTTCCAGCCGCTGCACGATGTCGCCTACGCCACCTTTGGCCAGCAAGTGCAGCGTAGCACCGACGCCGGCGCCACCTGGCAGGTCTTCGGCAACCAGGCCGACGCCTCCTACGACGCCATCGGCGTCTCGGCGGATGGGGCGGGCCTGTTCGTGGCGGCGGGGCCGGTGCTCTATCGTTACGACGCCGGCGGCTTCGCGGCCTTGCCGCCCAGCCTGGCCGGCAAACCCATCCTGCGCCTGGCCGTCTCGCCCACCTTCGCCACTGACCACACCCTGCTGGCCGGGACGCTGGATGGCGTCTGGTTGAGCAGCGACGGCGGCATCAGCTTCAGCCTGAGCGACGGCTTCTATCCGTTGGGGGTGAATGCCCTGGCCGCCGAACCGGGCTACGATGGCAACGATGATCTCTTTGCCGCCGGCAACCAGGGCGTATGGCGGCGCGCGTCCGGCCACTGGCGCCCCACCGGCCCCGGCATGATCAGCGTCCTGGCCGCGGGCGTCCCCGATGTGGCCGTCAGCCCGGCCTATGCCGCCGACGCCACTCTCTTCGCCAGCCGGGTCAGCGGGGTCAGCATCGGCGGCAGTCTCTACAAGTCAACCAATCGAGGCGATACCTGGGTGCTGAAGAAGAACGCCGCCTATGTCAGCCAGGTGCTGCCCTCGCCCGCCTTCGCCGCCGACCAGCGCGTCTTCATGCTGGCCGATAGCCGCGTCCACTACTCGACCGACGGCGGCGAAACCTGGGATTTCAGCCCCTACTGGCTCACCTATCCCAACGCCGCCTACCGATTCACTCTCTCGGCCACCTTCGCCGCCGACCAAACCGTGATCGCCGCCGGCTACGATCTCCACCGCTCCACCGACGCTGGCCTCACCTGGCAGACGGCCCCGGCCCCGCCGCCCATCATCCCGCCTGAGAATGGCCCCGGCTGGCAGGCCAATCGTCTGCTTGCCGCCGCGCCTGGCGTCTACTTCCTGGCCATCTATCGCTACGATGCCGACCCGCCCTATGCCCGCCACGACCAGCTTTGGCGCAGCGACGACAGCGGGCTGCACTGGGGCCGGGTGAACAACGCCCCCGACTTTGCCATTTCTTCCATTGCCACCGGGCCGAACTTTATCTCCGCTCCCACCATTTACCTGGCCACCTACGACCCCAACACCTACGACGAGACGCCCCTGCCCTCCGACCTCTACCGCAGCACCGATGGCGGCCTCACCTGGCACAACCTGGGCGGCCTGCCTGATGGCTCGCAGATGAACACCCTCCTGGCCCCGCCCGTCCTGCCCACGGCCCTGCTTGTTGGCAGCGAGACCGGCGTCTGGCAATTGGAGACGGCTGGCGCGCCCACCGCCACACCGCCGCCCTGCACCGAACTGCTGCTCAACCGCGGCTTTGAATTCGAGGGCGGTTGGCGCATCCCCACCACCTCCTATCCCGCCCGCCGCACAACCGAAAAACACTACCATGGCGCTTTCTCGATGCTAACCGGCATCCCCATCGCCGCCGACAACCGGCGCAGCTACAGCGATTTCAGCCAGGATGTCAGCCTGCCGGCGGCCAACAGCCTGCGCCTGCGCTTGTGGCGATGGCCGCAATCCAGCGCCAGCAGCCAGTCTCCCGCGTCCGACCAGCCTGATCTCGCCGCCATCCGCTCGGCCCAGACTCTCGACGATTTCGAGGCGGCCCTGCGCGACCTGGCCGGCGACCTGCAATACGGCATGGTGATCACCCAGCCCGACAACCGCATCCACTACCTCTTCGCCCGCCTGGATGACCAGCGCGCCTGGATCAACGCCGAATTCGATCTACAAGCCTTTGTCGGCAAGACCGTGCGGCTGCAATTCGGAACCTACAACGATGGCGCCGGCCCTGTCGCCGCCCAGTATTTCGACCTTCTGAGCCTGCAAGCCTGCCAGGCGACGCCAACGCCCACCCGCACGCCCACGGCCACGCGCACCCCGGGCATCACGGCCACACCGACGGCCACCGTACCACTGCACCCCGTCCTCTGGTTGCCGATCATTCTGCGCCAGTTCGCACACGCCCGGCCCACGGTCACGCCGACCATGACGGCCACCCCGACGTCGGCGCCGACCTCGACTCCAACGCCGTCGCCCACGCCGACCCCCACCCTACCCTTTAGCTTCGACGCCACTTATCCGCTCTATGCCCTGGCCCAGCCCACCACGCCCGCATCGCTCTACGTGCTCGATTCTCTGGGCCGGGTGCTGCGCTCCACCGACCGCGGCGCCAGCTGGGATGATCTTCAGGTTTCCGGCCAGATCGGCGGCCCCGGCTGGAACCTGGGCGGCGGCTTCGTCTCGCCCTACCGGTTGTGGCTGGGGACGGACAATGGCCTGTATTACAGCGAGGACGCCGGGCAGTTCTGGAACAAAGCCACGGGGCTGGTTCCTGGTGTGGGGGTCAGCGTCGATCTCGACGATCCCAACTCCCTCTGGACGACGGGGGTGCTGCCGGGGAACTATCGAGGCGTGATCCGCAGCACCAACGGCGGTTCGAGCTGGGAGGCGGCGGGGTTGGGGATCAACGATTTCGGCTCGGCCGGTTACAACCTCCTCATCCACCCCGACGCCCACAACATGCTGTTCGCCATCGTCTGGGGCCGGCGAGGCGTCATCCACCTCTACCGCGGCCAATCGCCCGGCCTGTGGAGCGACATTGCCCCGCCCATCACCGGCAATCCCTTCCCGGCGCCGCCTTTGTTGGGCCTGGCCCTGCGCTCGCAAGATGGTTCGCTCTGGGCGGGCGGTGTGAATGGCGCCCTGCTCTACACCCCCAACCCTCTGGAAATGAGCGGTGCAGCCGTCGTCTGGCAACCGGCGACCAATTTCGGCCCCAACCACTTTGCCCAGCCCCTGGCCTGGGGCGCCGGCCCCAGCCTCTACCTCACCCTCCACCGCTACACCGGCGACCAGAGCAACGGTTACACCCATGCCGGCGGCGCCTTCTTGCGCAGCGACGATGGGGGGCAAACGTGGCTGCAACTCACGCTTCCCAGCCCCTAAAGGTTTTGCAAGCCTTCAGGGGCTGCACTCGCAGGTCGGCGCTCGCCCAGCGCATACTGGAAGCCGACGAACATAACGATCACCCCCAGCAACTCACTGAGGTAGAGCAAAGCCGGGATGCCCGCCCGCTGGAAGACGCCGCCAAAGGCCGGGAACAGGGCGCCGGCCGCGATCAGGATATTGCCCACCACCCGATTGAGCAGCACACGCTTGCGCCAAAACAGCCAGGATGAGTAGATCGCCCCACCCACGAGCAGGATCGTGCCGAAAAGATTGAAGAAGGGGGTGAGGATACGCACGCCCGGCGTGACGATGGCGTGCCCGCTCATCTCGCCGCCGAGCATCTGGCTGGGGTCGAGTTGGGCGCTGAAAACGCGCCAGGCGGCGAAAAGCGAGCCGGCCAGGAGCACGGCGAACAGAACCCAGGCCCGGCGGCGGCGCATCAACAAGAACGCCGTGCCCAGGCCCAGCCAGGCGGCAGCAAAAAAGGCGCCAAAAAGGTACCACAGTCGGAACACCAGCGGGTTCCAACCGGCGATGGCGTGGAGCATCTCCATGGCAGCGCCGCCGCCAAAGAACAAAAGGCCGATGCCCCAGAACAACGAGTGCGGTTTGCGGCCATTGCGCCAGCGCCTGAGCACCAGAAAGGCAAAGACGAAGGCGATAAGGGTCGTGGCGGCCGGCAGGATCGAAACAAGGGTGCGGGTAGTCATGGCAGGGGTCGCAGGCGGGCTGCGGTCGCGTCAGAGCCGGGTGAGAACGACGGCGAGGACGGCGATCAGAACGAGGAGCAAGAGGAAAGCGAGCGTGGCCAGGGCGATGGGGACGACGCGTTCGTAACGATCGGGTGCGCGGCGGGGAGGGCGCGAATCGGGCATAGGGGATGGCAGGGATGAAGAAACGGCGCTCAGGAAACTATGAAAAGTTATAGAAAGATTCAAGATTCTATGCCGATCTCGTTGCCGCTGTCAATTCCAGGAGCGATTGCCAGGCCTGATGATTGATAGCGGAGCAAGCACCCCCAGGTGCGGCTTGTGGCTATAGAACCCGCACGTTGGCGTGCTCGACTCCGCAGACGGCCTCGGACAGCAGGGACTGACAAATGAACCTGCCGTATTTCGGCAGAACCCGCACATGGGCGTGCTCGACTCCGCAGACGGCTTCGGACAGTAAGGACTGACAAATCACCTGCTGCATTTCGTAAGCCGTCTTGCCTAGAAATCTCAACGATGATTAGCCGCCCTTTAAGCTGCTGTTTATAATAGCCCGGCCCCACCCAGGCAACCACAAATCACCGTCATCCTGCGATCCACCCGGAGTCAATGCCATGAGCAACCACCCTCCCGATGACGACTTCAACCCCATCGGTACAGTCTGGATCATGATCCTTTTCTTCTTTCTGATCATAGCCTTCTGGGGCTATGCCTACATCGAAATGCTGTTGCGGAGCTGAGGAGCCGAGACCTATGCATGTCCATCGCTATGAACGAGCCTGGGCCTACTTTTCCATAGGGCTTGTATTCGTCTTCTTCCTGGCCATCGTCACCGCCGCCCTGGCCGGTGGCATTCAGGCGCCGGCGCCGGTGGGACAGGTCGACCCCAACGACCTTTCGGGCACCGATTTTGCCCGCCCGGGGCTGCGGGAACTCTCACCGGGGCACTACGAAGCCTATATCCTCGCCCAGAACTGGACCTGGACGCCGAACGAGATCCGCATCCCGGCCGGTTCCAGGCTCACCCTCTATCTCACCTCCGCCGATGTCCAGCATGGCTTCAAGGTGGAGGACACCAATCTGAATGGGATGGTGGTGCCCGGCCAGGTGACGAAGCTGTCGCGCACCTTCAAGACGCCCGGCGAATACCTGATCGTCTGCCACGAATACTGCGGCAACAATCATCACAACATGAGCGGTAAGATCATCGTCGAAGCCGCCGCCGCTGAGTGATTCGGACATTCCTTGGAGAAAGCGCTCATGTCAACTGGTCTAAAACGCATCACCCTTGCCTACATCATCCTCGCCAGCCTGGCCTTGTTTGTTGGCGTCTTGTTCGGGCCATTCCAGGCGCTCGATCACGCCCAGATCGACCTCTACCCGGCCCTGCGCGCCGTCCTGCCCTTTGTGCGCAGCTATTATCACGGCCTCAGCCTGCACGGCGTGCTCAACGCCCTGGTCTGGACATTTGCCTTCACGGCCGGCTTCCTGCTGTTCATCACCGCCAGGGCGCTGAAACGGCCCTATCCGCGCCCCTGGGTTCCCTGGCTCAGCCTGATATTGATGGTGGTGGGCACGGTCATCACCGCCATCCCCATGCTGCTGAATCAGGCCACCATCCTCTACACCTTCTACCCGCCCCTCCAGGCCCCGCCCATGTTCTACTTCGGGCTGGTCTTGGTGGTCGTCAGCACCTGGGTGACCGGCCTGGCCCTGTGGCAGATCCATCGCGCCTGGCGCCGCCAGCACCCCGACCAACGCACGCCCCTGCCGGCTTTCATGTCGCTGGCCACCTATGCCATGTGGTTCATCGCCTCGATCGGCGTCGCCGTCGAGGTGCTGGTGCTGCTGTTGCCGTGGTCGCTCGGTTGGACGCAGTACACCGACCCTCAGCTGGCCCGCACGCTCTTCTGGTACACCGGCCATCCGCTCGTCTATTTCTGGCTCCTCCCGGCCTACATCGCCTGGTACACCATCCTGCCCCGTCGCGCCGGCGGCAAGCTATTCTCCGACTCGCTGGCCCGTCTGGTGTTCCTCCTCTTCCTCCTCCTCTCGACGCCGGTCGGTTTCCATCACCAGTTCACCGATCCCGGCGTGCCGACCGGCTGGAAGTTCCTGCACGCTGCCTTCACCTTCATCCTCTTCGTCCCCTCCCTGCTCACCGCCTTCACCGTCATCGCCTCGCTCGAACACGCCGGACGGATGCGCAGGGGCAAAGGGCTGTTTCGTTGGATCGGCAAACTGCCCTGGCATGACCCGGTGGTGACGACGCAGCTCCTGGCGGGCATCAGTTTCATCTTCGGCGGCATCGGCGGCATCATCAACGCCTCCTACAACATCAACCTGGTCGTGCACAACACCTCCTTCATCCCCGGCCACTTCCATCTCACGGTCGGCTCCGCCGTCACCCTCACCTTCATGGGCGTTGCCTACTGGCTCTTGCCGCAACTCACCGGCCGGCGCTTGTGGGCGCCCCGATTGGCCCTCCTTCAGGCCTGGCTGTGGTTCATCGGCGTGATGATCTTCGCCCGCGGGATGCACTGGGCCGGAATGTTGGGCATGCCCCGCCGCGTGCCCATGTCCCTGGCCAACTACTATCTGGAAGCGTGGCGCCTGCCCAGCCTGATGACGGCCATCGGCGGCACCGTGATGTACGTTGGCGGCCTGCTCTTTTTCGCCGTCCTTGTCGGCTCCTTCTTGACCCGAAAAGTCGAATTGAACGAGGAAGATTACGCCTTTGCCGAGGCGCTATCGTCCGAGGACCGCGCCCCAGCCATATTCGAGCGTTGGCGCGTGTGGATCGGCGCCGCCGTCGCCCTCATCCTCCTGGCCTACGGCCCCTACCTGCTAAACTACACCTACCATTTCGTCTCCCGGGGCTACGCCAACTACTGGCCGCGCTAGCGGTCCCCTCACCCTGGCAGGCGGCGCAACTGCACAAAAAGCGGGGGCGCACACAGATCAGAACTCTGTGCGCCCCCGCTTTTGCTGCGATCACAGGGCCGGTCTCATTGCATCAGGCCGGATGTTTCGAGGTGGTCGTGGACGGCGGCAAAGGCGTCGGCCTGGGCCTGGGTGATGCTGCCGGCCTTGACCAGGGCCGCCAGCATGGCTGCCTGCTGTTCCACCGGGTTGCCGGTGGCGACGGCGTTGGGGTTGGCCGTTCGGTAGGCGTCCAGCGCCTCATGCACGGCTGCGAATGTGTCGGCTTCGGACTGCGTGAGCACAGCCTCTGCCACTGCCTGGGCCAGAATCTGGCGGCGTTGTGTCGCCTCGGCCAGGGGGTCGAAGGCGGCGCCACCCAATCCCAACCGCGGCGCCACCGTGCCTGCGCTCAACGCCCGCACGTACTGGATTGCCTGCCAGCGTTCCTCTTCGCTCAGAACCTCCTTCCACGTCGGCATGGCCGTGCCAAAAGGCGCTCCCCCCTCGCTCACCCGCCAGAAGAGATAATCCTCGCCCATCATCTGGCTGGTGTGGGCGATGGGGACAGGAGCAGGGTCGAGCGCGGCGGCGGTCGGGCCATCACCCATGCCGCCATCGCCATGACAGGTGGCGCAGTGCGTGGTATACACCGCGGCCCCGCGCGCCAGAACCTCCTCCGACGCCGCCATGGGGCTGGTCTGGCCCTTGTACGGCTCAGGGACAGGGGCGCGATGGCGCTCCATCATCCCGCTTCGCATCCCCATGCGCATCCCCATCCCGCCGGTCGTGGTGGTTGGGGTCGAATCCGAGGTGTTGGCCGGGGCCGCAGCCGGGGTCGGGGCGAGGGCGCTGCATCCGGCCAGCAGCAGCAGTAGAGTGAAGAGAACGAGCTTTTTCATGGTGATCCTTGTCATCGGGTGCAGCCTGGCTGCGAGTTGTTGCCAGACAGCATAGCACCCACGCGCCCCGATGTCTCCGACTTAAGTCGAATACAGTTGCTGCTTTCGTGATTCGAGTTCAGGCGATCAAATCAATCGCCACCCTGGCCACGGTGGGCGGGTGCAGCAGCATGTTGGCGTAGGTGGCGTTGGCCATCGGACAGGCGCATTCTTTCTGGTAGATGCTGCGGCGTAGGGCCTGCATCTCGGCGCTGAACCAGAGCGGGCGGATGTCGTAGCCGGTCTGACGCAGGTTGCCCACAGGCTCGGCGCGGATGCAGCACGACCACAGGTCGCCGTTGGGGGCGATGTGGGCGCTGGCCCAACCGGCATAGCAATCGATCACCTGGCGCTGCTCGAACAGCGTGCGCCTGGCGATCTGATAGTACTGCGCCCGGAAGCCCTGCGTGAAGCGGGCGAAGCCTTTGGCCGGGGCTTTCTTCGCCTGCTCGCTGAGGAAATCGGCAATCGGCGCGTAGACCTCTGGCTGCGGGGTGATGCCCCAGCCCACCGTGTCTAGCTCGACCCGTTCTTCGGCCACCTCGGTGATATAGCTGTCGGGCTGCAGAAAACTCAGGCCATCGTAGATCTGGCGGAAACGGTGGGCGTTGAAACGGCTGATGACGGTGTGGACGGTGACGAGCAGGTTGGGATGCCTGGCCTTGAGCGCCTTCAGGCCCTGCCAGGTTGCCATCGCCCGCTCCCAGTTGCCCGGCACCCCGCGGATGTCGTCGTGCTCATCGCCCACGCCATCGAGTGAGAGGTTGATGCCCACGTCCGTGCCCTGGCATTCGCGGCAGATGTGGTCGGCCTGGGCCAGGATCCTGTCGGTGAGCAGGCCGTTGGTGGGGATGGTGATGTAGCTGGGCCGGCAATGCCGATAACCGGCGATCACCATCTCGTCCAGGTCAGAGCGCAGAAAGGGTTCGCCGCCGGTAAAGGTGAGATACTCGACCGAGCGCCCCAGGCTGGCGAAGACCTGGTCCCATTCCGCCACCGTCATGTCGTCGTTTGGCTTGCGCCAGATGTCGCAAGTGCGGCATTTGGAGTTGCAGCGGAAGCTGATGGAGATGACGACCGAGAATGGCAGCAGCCTGGGCCAGCCAAAACGGCGGAAACTCCAATAGGCTGGGAGACGAGGGGCGAGGGAGAGGAGGGACATGGGGGCGGGAGGGGGAGAGGGGGAGAGGCAGGGACGCAGGGAGGGGGAGACGCAGGGAGGGGGAGAGGGTGGGAAATCATTGTAGGGTGGGGGTGGGGAGGCGTCAAATTTTTATGAAGAAGATCATAAAAATAGGGCGGCGCCGGTTGCCGGTCGGCGTTATGCCGCCCGGCGACTTGCCGCAGCGGGGGCGCAGCCGGAGTTGTCATTTTCTGGCGGCGTCGGGGACAATGCCCCGATGCGCTTGCTTCTCTCCCTGGCCGTCCTGTTCCTGGCGGCCGCCTGCATCCCGGCGCCCGCCATCGTCCCTACCGATACGGCTGCGCCCCTGCCCTTGACCGCCTCGCCCTCGGCAGAAACGCCGGCCCCATCGCCTTCCCTGGCGCCTACCCCCGTCCCCGCCCCCACCCTGGCCCCGGCCGGCTTCTGGCAGCCGCTGTTCCCCGGCGCCGAGGTTCTGACCACGGGCGACGGCCTCACCGCCATCCGCCATCTGGCCGCGGGCGTCCGCTACAGCCATCGTTTCGAGCCAGACCCCGGCCAAGGCCGCGGGGTGGGCGGCTGGCTATCGGCCGATGGGCAGGCGCGGGCGGCGATCAATTGCGGCTTCTACCTGCAAGAAGACGCCGGCTACCGGCACATTGGCTTGTTGATGACCAATGGCGAAGGTCCCACCAGATTGCGGAGCCGCTGGGGAGGGGTGCTGATCGTCCGCGATGGCGCCGCCTTTGTGGTGCGCAACCCGCAACGCCTGCTGGCCCCCGCCACACTGGGCTTGCAGGGCTGGCCGATGCTGGTGGAAGCGCGGGCCGTCATCCCAGGATTGAACGACGAGGACAACGACCGCCGCACAGCCGCAGGCGTGGATGGGCAGGGCCGGGTGGTGTGGGTGGCGGATGCCAGGGGGAGGACGCTGGCCGACTTCGCCCACCGGCTCTTGCGGCCCGACCTGGGGTTGGTGGATGCCGTCAACCTGGACGGAGGCTCGTCCACCGGTCTGCGCTGGCGGTGGACGCCGGTCTCACCGGCCAATGGCCCCGAAAGCCTGCCCGTCCCCTGCGCCCTCCTCCTGACGCCGCTCGAACCCTGAAGCGCCCGAACATCGCCGAGGTTGGCTGGCTCTGCATTTTGACGCAGTGCGTCATACCTGCTAGAATGGGGTGACCCGAACAGAACTCCGATTGGGCCGGAAGCGCCGCCGTTTCTGGCCTTGTTCCCATCCATCACCCACAGCGAGGTGTCTGCAATGCTCAATTTCATGCTATCGCCCGAGCAAAAAATGTTGCGCGATCTGGCGCACGACTTTGCCGAGAACGAGATCAAGCCCGTGGCCGAGTACTACGATCGCCACGAGGAATTTGCCTGGCCGATTGTCAAGAAAGCGGTCGAAAACGGGCTGTTCAGCGTCAATATTCCCGAGCAGTACGGCGGGCCGGGTATGAGCCTGCTGGAAGAGTGTATCATGAACGAAGAGCTGGCCTGGGGCTGCTCTGGTGTTCAAACCTCGCTGATGCTCAATTCGTTGGCCGGCCTGCCCATTCTCATCGCCGGCAACGAGGCGCAGAAACAAAAGTATCTGACCCGGATGGCGGCGGGGACGCTGGCCGCCTATTGTGTGACCGAACCGGGGGCCGGTTCGGATGTGGCCGGGATGAAGACCTATGCCGAACGCCGGGGCGATGTCTATGTCATCAACGGCGTCAAGACCTGGATCACCAACGGCCCGGTGGCCGACATCTTCGTTGTCTTCGCCAAGACCAATCGCGAGGCTCGCTACGAGGGCATCAGCGCCTTCATCGCCGAGCGCGCGTGGGGCGTGAAGACCGGCAAACCCCTGCCCAAGATGGGTCAGCACGCCTCCAAGACCAGCGAGGTGTTTTTCGAGGATGTGGAAGTGCCGGTCGAGAACCGCCTGGGCCCGGAAGGCTCCGGTTTCCTGACGGCGATGAAGGTCTTCGATAGCTCGCGGCCGGCCGTGTCGGCGGCGGCGGTGGGTGTGGCCCGTCGCGCCTTCGAAGAGGCCACCGCCTACGCCAAGACGCGCATGGCCTATGGCAAGCCGATCATCGCCCAGCAAGGCGTCAGCTTCATGTTGGCCGACATGGCCATGAACATCGAGGCGGGCAGGCTGCTGGCGCGACAGGCGGCCTGGCTGCTGGATAACGGCCAGCCCAACACCGCGCAGGCGGCCTATGCCAAGGCTTTCTGCGCCGATATGTGCATGAAAGTGACCACCGACGCCGTGCAGGTTTTTGGCGGCTATGGCTATAGCCAGGAATATCCGGTGGAAAAGCTGATGCGCGATGCCAAGATCTACCAGATCTACGAAGGCACCAGCCAGGTCATGCGGCATATCATCTCGCGCGAATTGGCTCGCTAGACGGGCCGCCGGCGGATGGTGGCGTCGCCCCACCTGTTAGGGGCAAGCATCTCTGCCCTTTGCCAGCACATCCTCCAGCTCACGCAGCTTCTGGCGCAGGTCTGAGATCTTGTTCTTGAGATCGTAGCTGACCCATTTGCCCTGCGCCTGCAGGTCGTCGCGCTCGGCCTCGAGCGCCGTCAATTCCTGGCGTCGGGCCGCGTGTTCCAGGCAGTCCTCGTACAGCCGCCAGCAGAGGACGAGGGTGAGTCGATCGAGTTCAGCCTCCCGGCTCCGCTTTTCCCCCTTCAGACGCTCGATCTGGAGCGGGTACAGGCCGACGGCGGCCGTAAGGGGGTCCTCGGCCATCACCTTCTGATAGTAATCGATCCGCTGCTGGAGGCTGGCGATCCCTTCGCGCAGGCTGCCGGCAGTGCTCAGGAGGGTGGGGGTGGCGCTGTGGCGGTGGTCGTGGAGCAGGCTGTCGTCGGGCTTGGGCGGCTGAGGGCAGGGCGACGGCTCGGCTTGGGCGGCGGGATTCGGCGCCGCTTTGGGGGTGAAGATGACGCCATCATGGGCGTGCAGATGGAGCACCGGCGTGCCAAAACCGCGCCAATCCGACCCTTTGAAGTTCGTGAAACAGTCGCCGCGCGCCAACGAGACGGCGATATCGACCCGGCCCATCCAGGCGGAGGAGGTGAGCGCCCCGTAGAAACTGGCAGCGAAGCGGGCGGCGACATCGTCCCGGATCTCGTACTGCATGGCGATCACCGCCGGCATCCCGGCCATCAGCAGCGAAGGAACCATGCCCACGAAGCCGAGGCCGCTCATCCGGCCCCGCTGCTTCTGCTCCTCGCCCGCCACCTCGGCTCCCTCGCAGGCATTCAGGATCACCAGCCGCAAGTGGTCGCGCTGCGACTCGACCACCTGCCGGATCTGCATCTGGTCGATCCACATCTCGTCTGTTTTGGCCGGGCCATCGTCCGGCAGGTCAGGGTGATTGAAGCGCAGGAGGGCGCGCGGGGGCGCACCCTCCTGGTGCTCGAACTTGCCGTGACCGATGAAGTGGAGGATGTTGAAGGGCGCAGGGCCGGGGGCGCGCAGCGCCTCGATCACGTCCTGGATGAACACCCGCCCCTTGAGCACCTCGAAGGGGATCTGGGCCTGGCTGAGAATCTCCCTGATCGCCTGCTCCTCCCCATCGGTGTCCAGGCCCGACCCGCGCGGGATGAGCGCCAGCAGCCGCGGTTTGCCTTCGATTGCCAGCGCCTTGATGGCGCCGTAGTTGAGGTTGAGCAACTGGCGGGTCAGCAGGATGCGGGCGTGCGTGGCCAGAAAGCTGCCATTCCAGAACAGGAACTCCCACGGTAGGGCGGCGATCTCGGGCGCGTGCTCGTCGATGGCCAGGCGGAGGCGCAGGAAGGTATCCGGGTGCGGCTCCACATCCCGCAGATAGACGGCCTCGAACAGTTTCCTGACCTGCCCCTGGAAGAGGGCATCGTAGAGCGTCGTCCCGACTCCGATGACGGTCGCTTCCTTGAGCGTGTATTCTTCCTCGCGCATCTGGTACAGGGCCTGGACGAAGTCATCCTGGCTGAGGGCGCGCCAGCCCAGCGGCTCTGGCGCGGTGGGAGTGGCGCCCTCGATCTCGGCTGTGACGAAGTAGCGCCCGGCGCCGGCCCGGAGAATGCGCAGATCAAGTTCGTGGAAGGTGGTCATGGGGGAACTCCTCGCCGTGAATCTGTTCACCACAAAGGTCGGGCGCGATGAAGAACGCGGCGCCATCGGCGCCGAAATCTGGGCGATTGTAAGCGCAAGACGGCGGGGCTGTCAACGCCATCGGCCACCCCGACGCGGCTTGCGGGCGGCTTGCAGCCGCTTTGACAGCGCCATCGCCACGGTTTAGAATCGTTCCCACGCCCCCGTAGCTCAGCGGCCAGAGCGAGTGCCTTCTAAGCACTGGGTCGCAGGTTCGAATCCTGCCGGGGGTGCTTGGGTGGCCGTTCGGGGCAAGGTCTTGCTAGAATGCCGCAGCGCATGCCTTTGCGAGCGGAGGTCGAACGCGCAAATTGACAAAATAAAACAAATGTTCTATGCTACCCGCCTCACTGTTCGCCGGGCGCTCATCCGGCTCCGGCGGTCAACAGAACCCCACACCACACACAGCCCCAGGCCAGGCGGCCTGGCGGCACGGAGGAAAACATGACAGGAGTACGCGTGTTGGTTGGCACCCGCAAGGGCGCCTTCATCCTCACATCCGACGCAAAGCGCGCCCACTGGGACATCAGCGGCCCGCATTTCGCCGGCTGGGAAATCTATCATTTCAATGGCTCGCCCGTCGATCCGAACCGGCTGTATGCTTCGCAATCCACCAGCTGGTTCGGGCAGTTGATCCAACGCTCGGACGATGGCGGCGCCACCTGGGAGCCGGTAGGCAACGAGTTCGCCTACGAAGGCAGCCCCGGCAGCCACCTGTGGTACGACGGCAGCCAACACCCGTGGGAGTTCAAGCGCGTCTGGCGGCTGGAGCCTTCGCCAATCGACGCCGACACGGTCTATGCCGGGGTCGAGGATGCGGCCCTGTTCCGCTCGACCGACGGCGGCAAGACCTGGCAGGAGCTACCGGGGCTGCGCGAGGTCAGCGGGCATCTGTGGCAACCGGGCGCCGGCGGGATGTGTCTGCACACCATCCTGCTCGACCCGCACGACGCCCGGCGCCTGTTCGTCGCCATCTCGGCCGCGGGCGCCTTCCGCACCGACGACGGTGGGGCGACCTGGCGGCCGGTGACGAAGGGGCTGCACTCGCCTTACGAGCTGCCGGATCCAAAGGCCGAGGTCGGGCACTGCGTCCACAGCATCGCCATGCACCCCTCGCGGGCCAACGTCCTCTTCATGCAAAAGCACTGGGATGTGATGCGCAGCGACGACGCCGGCGAGATGTGGCACGAAGTCAGCGGCAATCTGCCCAGCGACTTCGGTTTCCCCATCGCCGTCCATGCCCACGAGCCGGAGACGGTCTACGTCGTGCCGATCAAGAGCGATTCCGAGCACTACCCGCCCGATGGCAGGCTGCGCGTGTATCGCAGCCGGGCGGGCGGGAACGAGTGGGAGGCGCTGACCAACGGCCTGCCGCAGAGCAACTGCTATGTGAATGTGTTGCGCAGCGCCCTGGCCGTCGATACGCTCGATTCGTGCGGCGTCTACTTTGGCACCACCGGCGGCCAGGTCTACGCCTCGGCCGATGCGGGCGACAACTGGATGCCCATCGTCCGCGACCTGCCGGCCGTGCTCTCGGTCGCAGTGCAAACCCTGCCATGATCCGCGTCGTTCTCCCCCATCACCTGCGCACGCTGGCGAACACGGGCAAGGAAGTGACGCTCCAGGTCGAGGGGCCGGTCACACCCCGGTCGATCCTGGATGCCCTGGAAACAGCCTATCCCGTGCTGCGGGGGACGATCCGCGACCACGGCACCCTCAAACGGCGGTCGTTGCTACGCTTCTTCGCCTGCGGGCAGGATTGGTCGCAAGCGCCAGTCGATGCAGTGCTACCGGAACCGGTGGCCACGGGGGCGGAGCCGTTTATGATCGTGGGGGCGATGGCGGGAGGGTAGGCTTCTCGTAATAAGGTTTGCGTAGTAACGACTTTAGTCGTTCATGTGGGGAGAACGACTAAAGTCGTTACTACGAGGGGATGGGCGAGGCGAGTGGATGGATCAGCGCGCTCGCGCCCACATCCGCTCGGCCGCGCGCCGCACCCGCGCCCGCATCGCCCCCAGATCTGCCCCCAGCACCTCGCCGTTGCGCACCCGCCACTGCCCGGCCGCCATCACATCGCGCACGTGCGTATGATTCCGCCAGAGCACCAGTTGGTCGTACAGATTGTGTTCGGCGGCGGGAGTGGGGAAATCGGCGGCGATGACCTGCAAATCGGCCGCCCAACCTGGCTCCAACCGTCCGACGCCCTCCAGCCCGATGGCTTTTGCCCCGCCCTCGGTGGCCAGATAGAAGACCTCGTGGGCGGGCATCAGCTGCGGGTTCAGTTGCGCCGCCTTGTGGATCAAAAACGCCCCCCGCATCACCTCGAAGAAATCGTGGATGTAGCCGTCTGAACCCAGCCCCACCGTCACCTCGGCGGCCAGCTGCTGCGGGATGGGGGCGATGCCGCCGCCCACCTCGCAATTGCTCAGCGGCATGTGCGTGACCTTGACCCCGCGTTCGGCGATGATCGCCCGCTCGCGTTCGGAAAGCTGCACGCACTGCGAGGCCAGCATCCCCGGCCCGGTCACGCCCAGATCGTCGTAATATTCCAACGTGCGTTTGCCGAAATGCTGGAGGGCGTAGTTCGGTTCGTGTACACCCTCGTTGCAGTGCATGTGGGTCAGCACGCCGCGCTCGGCGCCCAGCTCGAACGCCTGGCGGATGAACTCGGCCGAGCAGGTGAAGGTGGTGTGAAAGCACATCAGCCCCTGCACCGGCCCGCCCTCGGCTTGGCAGTGGTCGACGAAACGGGCGTTTTCCAACAGGCCCAGCTGCCCGTTGGCCTTGCTCACCCGCTCGGTGGCCTCGAACGAGAGGATGCCGCGCAGACCCCGCTGCTCGACGACCTCTTTCTGGGCGAAGAGCGCATCGGGTAGGGCGAACGGCGCCTCGAGACAGTCATAAAAGCCGGTGATGCCGCTGCGCAGCATGGCGGCGACAACCCAATCGGTGGCGGTGACGATCATCTCGTGGTCGAGCGCGTCCTCCACCAGCGGCCACCAGAACTCGGCCAGGAAGCCCCAGAAGTCGGCAGGGGCCTTGACCAGGGGGATGCCGTGGGCCAGGACGCCGTAGAGATGGGTGTGAGCATCGACAAAGCCGGGGGCCAGGACATGGCCGGAGGCGTCGATGATCTCATCGTCAGGAAAGCTCGCCCGCAGATCGGCGTTGGCGCCGACGGCGGCGATGCGGTCTCCGAGCAGACGCACACCCCAGTCGGGTTTGGGCGCCTGGTGGGGGGTGGTGATCAGCCAGGTGGGGAGGATGAGTGTCGCTTTCATGGTCGAACTGGGGTCATCGTCAAGTCGGGCGTGGAACCGGCGTTTTGGCAGTGGCCTGGGGTGAGCGGGCGTCTGGGGGATGATAGCTGTCTTCGATGACATGGCCGCTCTCGTCGAGCAGGATTTTGCCGTCGATCAGCGCCTGGATGGCGGCATCCACCTCGGCGGCGACGGCGGCAGGCGTGCGATCGGTATACACAAGGCCGTGGGCGTCCTCGGCAAAGCCGACGGTGTGGCTCGTCCATGTCATCTCGCCGTCCTCGATGGCGGCGACGGCAGCCAGGATGACCTCATCGACACGCTGTTGGACGACAGCCAGCACCGGCGCGGCGGGGGGCGAGGCCGGCCGGTAACTCCAGCCGATGAGGGCGGCCCCTTCGCTCACCTCGGCCGCCCCTTCACTCACCGCCCCTGCGTCGATGCCGCCGTGGGCCAGGATCAACTCACTCCCCGACTCGTACAGATTGATGGCGGCGTCCTTCGCCCGCCCGGCGACGTCTTCTGTCGCGGCGCCGGCATAGATGACCGGCACGTTTTCGACCGCCGGATTGACCCGTTTCGCCGCCTCCTCGAAGGCGGTGAAGTCGGCGGCGCTGGCGGCGGATGCCACCGTCCCCAGCCCGCCCAAACGCCCGCTTTCCACCATCAGCCCGGCCAGGATGCCCGCCGCATAGCCCGCCTCGCCCGGCCGGAAGCTGAACGAGGCCAGGTTGCCGGGGTTCGAGGCCGTCCCGCCGATCTGGAGGAAGCGGACATCGGGATATTCCTGGGCCACAGTTGTCAGCGCCAGGCCGAATTCAGGGCCGTGACCGATGATGATGTCGAAGCCGCCCTCGGCATAGGAGCGTAGCAGATTGACCTGGTCGCCCTCGGCCACATTTTCGCGGTGGGCGATGGTCGCGCCCTGCTCTGCCAGCGCCTGCAAGCCCTCGAACGCAGCCTGGTTCCAGCCGCCGTCGCTCACCGGGCCAGAAGTGAGCAACGCAACCGCCGGCCCAGAGACGGCGCCGGTGGAGGCCGGGGAGGGTGTGGGCAAGGGAGAGATGGCAGCTGTCGTGGGCGAGGCGACGGCGGTCGGACGGGCAGCAGTGGGGGCTGGCGTCAGCCGCGAGCCACGGCATCCCGCCAGGGCAGCCGCCAGGATGAGCACAAGCGCAAGGATGAGGAACGATTTGGGGCGCATAGGTTCTCCGAAGCTGTGATTATAGCAGCCGGTGGCCTGTTTTCACGACCCGGCGGGTCTTGGCATTGGCGCGGGCTGGCTGTACACTGAGACGTATGAGCCGTCGTTCCCCACACCCCTCAAGTTCGATGATTTCGACAGGCGTCTCGCACCCAGAGGACATCCCATGAAGGTCAGCAAAGCCGTGATCACCGCCGCCGGACGCGACCAGCGCACCCTGCCCTTGCAGACCGTGGTCGATCGCGATGGCGTCCCCAAATCCGTTCTCCGCATCCTGGTCGAGGAAGCCCTGCGGGCCGGCATCGACGACATCGGCGTGGTCGTCTGCCCTGGCGACGAGGCCGCCTATGCCGCGGCTGTGGGTGATTGGGGGCGCCGACTGAGTTTCATCCCGCAGGTCGAGCCGCGCGGCTACGGCCATGCCATCTACTGCGCCAGAGAGTATGCAGCCGGCCGGCCTTTCCTGCACCTGGTGGGCGACCATCTGTGGGTGGGCAAGGGCGCAAAGGGCTGCGCCGAACAGGTGGTGGAGGTGGCGGAGGCGGAAAATTGCAGCGTTTCGGCGGTGCAGTCGTCGCGCGAGACCCTGCTCCGCTATCATGGCGCGGTGGGGGGGCGGCGAGTGGCGGGGCGGCAGGACCTTTATCTGGTGGAGGATGTGATCGAAAAGCCGACGCCCACCGAGGCCGAGCAGCGCCTGCTGGTGCCCGGCCTGCGGGCGGGGCACTACCTGTGCTTCTTCGGCATGCACGTGCTGACGCCCGCCGTGATGGACATCCTGGCCGGGCTGCTGGAGCAGCCGCCCGCCCCCGGCCTGTTTTCGCGCACCCTGGCTGCCCTGGCCGGGCGTGAGCGCTATTTGGCGCTGGAACGGCCCTGGCAGCGTTATGACGTCGGCGTCAAGTACGGTCTGTTCATCGCCCAACTTGCCCTGGCCCTCAGCGGCAGCGAGCGCGATGATGTGCTTTCGCACCTCCTGGAGCTGCTGGCCACCCGCGAATTGCAGAACTGAGAGGAAGAGACCACTTTCATCACGAATGACACGAATAGACGAATAACACGAATCCTTCGGATTACCTGTCTACCTGTCTACTTGTCTACTTTCCCCCTATGTCCGCACCGTTGATCGAGATCATCACCTCATCCGACCCTGCCATCCGCGATCGTTCGGTCGACGCGTATGGCAGGACGGCAACGTTGGGCGAACTGCTGGCCGATTGCGTCGAGCTGGAGGCATTTCGCCGCCAGAGCGACAATCTCTACGAGCGGGTGCGGGCGCTTTTCTTCCTCTACGCCATCCATCGCTTCCATCTGCCGCAGAAGGCGGGCCTGCGGCCGCTGGGGCTGGTGCCTTTCGAGGGCTACAGCTATCTACTCAGCCGCCGCTTCGAGGAGGCGATCGAGGTCTTTCTGCGCAGCCAGGAGCAGCAGGGCGCCAACGAGGCCATCTCCAGTGCCCTGGCCGCCGCCTACCATCGCCTGGGCTTCCAGACCCTGGCCGACCAGGTGCGGCGCAGCGTGCGTTCGGTGCGCGGGAACCAGTGGATGTTCCGCATCGGCCACCCCGCCGACCAGCCCCTGACCGTGCGCCCCGAACTGTTGCGCCGGCCCTCGCCCGCTTCGCCCTACCCCATCCTGCGCGAAACGACGCCCGTGCGGATGGATCTTTCGCACAGCGCCTGGAGCGATATTTTCTTTTTGGGGATGGATTTCCCTGAAGGGGCGCGCGTCCTCAATGTTTCCATCGATTTGGGCGTGCATGGTCGCGATGCTGCGCCCCGGCCGCCGGTCGAGGCCTACTTTCGGGTCATCGACGAGCCGGTGTTGCGGCTGGCCAGCGTCGATCTGGGGGCGATGGCCGAGATCAGGAATCTGGCCGAAGTTTTCGATTTCGCCAGGGACTATCTGGGCCTGCTCAAGGCGGCGCTGATCGCCTCTGGCCTGACCCCGCCCGGCATGGAAGGTTCGGAGCAGAGCCTGGCCGACTTGCTGGCGCAACTGGTGGGGCCAGGACGCGGGATCGAGCTGGTCAGCAATGTCAACGGCATCCCTAAAGGCTCGCGGCTGGCCGTCTCGACCAATCTGCTGGCCTGTCTGATCAGCGTCTGTATGCGCGCCACCGGGCAGGCGCGCGGGCTGGAGGGGCCGCTGGCCGAGCACGAACGCCGTCTGGCCGCGGCGCGCGCCATCCTGGGCGAATGGCTGGCCGGGTCGGGCGGCGGCTGGCAGGATTCGGGCGGGCTGTGGCCGGGGATCAAGCTCATCCAGGGGGCGCTGGCCGGCGAGGGCGACCCGGAGTTCGGGATCAGCCGCGGACGGCTTCTGCCCACCCATCGCATCTTCACCGCCGAGGATGTCTCGCCCGACACCCGGCGGCGTTTGCAGGAAAGCCTGGTGCTGGTGCACGGCGGCATGGCCCAGAATGTCGGCCCCATCCTGGAGATGGTGACAGAGAAATACCTGCTGCGTTCTGAAGCCGAATGGCAGGGCCGGCAAGAGGCGTGTCGTGTGCTCGATGAGGTGGTGGCCGCGCTGGAGGCGGGCGACATCCGCGCCATCGGCGGCGTCACCACCCGCAATTTCTTCGGCCCCATCCAGACCATCATCCCCTGGGCCAGCAATCTCTACACCGAGACCCTGATCGGGGCCATGCGCGGGGCATTCGGCGCACGGTTCTGGGGCTTCTGGATGTTGGGCGGGATGTCGGGCGGGGGCATGGGTTTCATTTTCGAGCCAAACGTGCGGGCCGAGGCGCAGGCCCAGCTGGCCGCAGTGATGGCGGCGACTAAGCGTCGTTTCGAGTCGGCCCTGCCCTTTGCCATGCAGCCGGTGGTGTACGATTTTGCCATCAACGAGCGCGGCGCCTGGTGCGACCTGTTGGACGATAGCAGCCAGGAGGGCGACCGCTTACCGCTGATGCCGCCCGGCTACTATACGATGGTGGCGCCGGGGCTGTTACGGCAGGATGGGCAGAGTTTGCCGGCCTCGCGACGGGCAGAACTGGCCCTGTTCGGGGCCGCTTGCCGCACCCGGCCCGAGCTGGCGGGGATGGTGCAGGTGTTGTTCGACCGCATGTTGCCGCGGGCGGGCCAGGCCGCGGTCAACCGCCAGGATCTGGAGGCGATGCTGGCCGAGTTCGGTTTCGACCGCATCCAACACGAGCAGATCCGGGCCGACCTGCGGGCGGGGCGCATCGGTTTGGCCCAGAACCGGCTGCCCGCGGCCAGCGATATCCGCGATGCACAGGCGGGCGATGTCTTCGACCTGACGGAGGCGACGCTCTCTGGCGACCGTGCCGGCGCCGAACGGTGGGCGCAGCAGGGGCTGGAGATGTTGGCGAGCGGGGCCGTGGCCGTGGTCAGCTTTGCGGGCGGGGTGGGCAGCCGCTGGACGCAAGGCGCCGGGGTGGTGAAGGCGCTGCATCCTTTCTGCAAGTTGGGGGGCAGGCATCGCACTTTTATCGAGATCCATCTGGCCAAGAACCGCCGCCTGAGCCGCCTCTGTGGACGCCCCATCCCGCATGTGATCACCACCAGCTACCTGACCCATGCGCCCATCCAGGATTTCCTGGCCGCCGAGCACAACTACGGCTTCGACGGCCCCCTCATCCTCTCGCCGGGGCGGGCGGTGGGTCTGCGGCTGACGCCGATGGCCCGCGACCTGCGCTTCGCCTGGGAGGAATTGCCCCAGCAGCTGCTGGACGAACAGGCGCAGAAGGTGCGGGCAAGCCTGCACGCGGCCTTGATCGGTTGGGCGCAGACGGCCGGCGAAGGTAGCGACTACACCGACAATCTGCCTGCCCAGTGCCTGCACCCGGTCGGGCACTGGTATGAGATCGCCAACATGCTCAAAAATGGCGTCCTCGCCCGCCTGCTGGCCGATTTCCCCACCCTGCGCTATCTGCTGGCGCACAACATCGATGCTGTCGGGGTGGATGCCAACCCGGCTGTGTTGGGCTGGGTGATGGAGCAGGGCGCGGCGCTGGTATCCGAGGTGATCGCCCGCGGGGTCGATGACCGCGGCGGCGGGCTGGCGCGGGTGGATGGCCGGCTGCGGCTGTTGGAGGGGTTGGCGATGCCGCGCGAGGAGGACGAGTTCCGCCTTTCCTACTACAACTCCAACACTTTCTGGCTGGACATCGACCCGCTGCTGGCGGCCTTTGGTCTGGGCCGCGCCGACCTGGCCGACGAGGACAAGGTGGCGGCGGCGATCCGGGCGACAGCCGGCCGCATGCCCACCTATGTGACGCTGAAGGAGGTCAAGAAGCGTTGGGGCTACGGGCAGGAGGATGTCTATCCGGTGGCGCAGTTCGAGAAGCTGTGGGGCGATATGACGGCGCTGCCCGAACTGGCCTGCCGCTATGTGGCGACGCCGCGGGTGCGCGGGCAGAACCTGAAGGACCCGGCCCAGCTCGATGGCTGGTTGCGCGATGGCTCGGCGGGCTTCGTAGAAGCGTTGTGCGAGTGGAACTGAGGATCGGCGACGATGAGAAACCGGTGAAGCGCCTGCAAAAGTGGGGGGCAAAAGCAAGCGCGGCTACTGCATCAAACGACGGTTGCGTGTAGCTTTTTCTGGTGTAGACTCAAGTCGAGAAGTGGTCGACAGGTCGGGTATTCGTTGTCGAACCACATTTGGGGATGAGTGTCCGTTCTTACAGGTACACTGCGTGTCTGATTTCGGTGCGCCTGCCACACGAGGTGCGGATACACCCATGCGTCAATCCCATTTCAGCTTTTTCTGTTGGCACATAGAGGACATCATGTCTCGCACTACACACATCGCTTTACACCTCTTGGCTGTCTTTGGCATCGCCGCCAGCCTGATCGCCCTAGTTCCAGCGCCTCCGCTGCGCGCGGCAGCGGCATTGCCCGATGACACACCCGTGCCGGTGGTCAACGACAACGTCGAGGAGTGGACTGCCGGCCAGGGCTTGCTCTACTGGGCAAACAACTGCTTTGCCGACGAATTCAACCCCTTCGCCGAGCTGAAGCGTAAACCGTCAAGCGGTGGGCAAGAGCGAACACTGGTATCGATCAACGATTACAGCCGTTGCTGGACGTTCCAGAACCTGCTCAGTGCCGGCGATGGTCTCTATTACTACAGCGGGGCGCAGAGCCGGATCGAGCGCATGCCGCTCGCCGAGCCATTCACAGCCCAGGAAGTCAAGACCCTAAACACCAACCAGACGCCAAGCACCGGCAAAGCGCTCGTGGAAGGAGGGGACTATCTTTACTGGATTTACCCCTATGGCAAAGTCTTCCGCACCCGCAAAGACGGCACCGGCAACATCGAGACCGTCGCCGACACGGCCTCATCGCCGATAGACGTGATGGTGGTAGGGGACACGGTTTTCTGGAGCGATAGCGCCGGAGTCTGGACGATCAGCACTGGCTGCGGCGCATTGCCGTGCACAGGCACGCAAAGCCAGTTTGTGTCCTTCGGCGCCAACACCAACGGCTTTGGTCTCCTCTATGTGTATCTTGGCACGGCGTTGGGCAGATACAACGTCTACTGGGTGCAACGCACGACCAGCGGCAACACCTACACCTACCAGATTCGCTATCGCTCGTGTACGCAGGTCACCATCTGCACCATCGCACCGCCCAGCACGTTCTATTCCGCTACCACCAACTGGCAGATCGGCAGCCCCGTCTTCGCCAACAACAATCTTTATTGGACCGAGCGCGATATCAGCACGCCCAACAATGCCACCGGCGATGTGAAACGAAAGGCGCGCACCGACACTTCGACGGGGGCTGATACGATTGCCTCCGGCCAGTCCGGGATCGATCCCCGTCTCTTCGTTGCCAACGGCCTGCTTTTCTTCGCACGTCGAAGTGTTGGCATCTATACGCTGGCTCTCGATGCCGCGGCCATCCTGCGCGATTTCACCGCCGATGCCCTGGAAGTGACGCAAGCGATCCAGAACCTTGCCAACGCTGCCCCACTGGCGGCAAACAAGGCTACCTATGTGCGCACCTATGGCAAGCAGATTTCGGGTCCCAGCGCCGCCAATGTCGAGGCGCGCCTGGCCGGCGTCAGGAACGGCAGCCCTCTTCCCGGCTCGCCCCTGGCGCCGATCAATGGCGTGCGCGCCTTGACGACCGGCGGCGGATACGATCGCGCCCGGCTGAACGACGGCTGGTACTTCCAGTTACCGTCCTCTTGGACGAACGCCGGGGCGATCACCCTCAAATTCCAGGTCGATCCCCGGCTGATCCACACCGACCCCAACCGCGCCGACAATGAGCTGACCACGACGGTCAGTTTCCAGAGCCAGCCTCCGGTCTGCGTCTGGACCGTGCCCGTGCGCACACATACGCCCCTGCCTTCGACCACAGACCCCAACTTCTGGGACATGGTCGATCATTTCGACCGCCGCTGGCCGGTGCCGCAGACGTGGGTATACCGCGACACCGAGCCGGTGGAAGAGCTTCAAGTCTGCTGGGCCGGCCCTTTCCCCTATCCCTGCTTCGGGCCTTATGAGCTGGAAGATGAATGGGGCCTCACCAATGGGCCGCCTGACCGTGACAAGGTGATCGTCTCGCTATGGACGCGGGCGCTGCTGACCTTCAACCCCGATTCCTGTGACAACATCGGCGCCCCGGTGCATTTCATGGGTATGGTGCATCCCGACGCCAACAACGGCGGCGCTTCTGGCTACGCCAGCCTGCACTCCAACCAATCGTGGGTGCAGTTGCCCGGCCACACCCCCAACCCCATCCCACCGGGCTGGAATAATGTCCGGCCGGGACGGGTGATGGCGCAGGAGTTGGCCCACAACTACGGACGCAAGCATATCGACTGCGGCAATCCGAGCGACATCGACGGCAGCTATCCCTATCCGCCCTGCCAGATCAGCAACATAGGGGCTGACCAGTACTATGGCTTCGACATCCGCACCCTGACCCCCATCCGGCCCGACCAGGCATCCGACTTTATGACCTATGGCTCGTCACAGTGGGTCAGCGACTACACCTGGCGGGCATTGATCAATGATTTCGCCGGCGCCAGTACGTCGGCCGTGCCCGCGGCTACCGAGGCTGGGAACAGCGTCTTCGTCAGCGGCTGGGTGGACGCGCAGAATAATCGCGGCAAGATCGGTTCCCTTCTGGTGATGCCCACCTCCTCGATCCCGCCTGCCACGCGCCAAGCTGCTTCATCTCAGGCGATGCCTGGTTCTACCGACGAGGCAACATTCAGGCTGCGGCTGCTCGACTCCAACGGCGCCACACTGGCCAACCGCACCTTGACTCCCATCGAGATGGACAATCACACCGCTGACGGCGAGTCGGCGCTGTTCAGCGATCTCTTCACCCAGCCCGGTGGCCAGGTGGCAACCGTTCAACTGCTTGCCGACACAACCGTCATCGATAGCTTGACGCCCGGTGTCCATCCTCCGGTCGTCGCCATTCAACAACCCACCAGCGGGGCCGTGATCGACGATTCACTTGTCGTTCAATGGACGGCAAGCGACCCTGACCCTGGCGACCACTTGCTGTACACGGTGCAATACAGCCACGACAGTGGCGCCACTTGGCACACCATGACCACGAACTATCCCGGCTCACCCGGCGGCGGTACGCTTACTTTGACCGACCTCGGCTCGCTTTCGGGCAGCGCGGCCAACAGAGCGCGGATTCGCGTCCTGGCCAGCGATGGTTACAACACCGGTATCGCCGTTTCTCAGCCATTTACAGTCAAAAATCGCCGGCCGGATGCGTTCATTATCGCTCCGGCAGCGGGAGAGACTTTCCTGGCCGGCCAGCCGGTCATGCTGCACGGGGGCGCCACAGATGCCGAAGATGGTGGCTTGAGTGATGCCGCGCTGGCATGGACCATCGACGGCAACGATGTTGGCAGCGGCAGCGATGCCACAACTGCTGGTCTGGCGCCGGGCGCGCATACGGCTACGCTCAACGCCACCGACGCCGACAGCAACACCGGTACAGCCGAAGTCGATTTCACCGTCGCCACCCTGGGCCTGCCTCTTACCGCCTTCATGTCGCTCGATGGCGTCTGCGACGATGGCGGTTACGCGGCGGGCGCCACTGTGCCCTTGCAGCCATACGGCGATGGCTCCCAGGCAACTGTACGGCTGGTGCGAACCGATGGCTATCTGTGGGCGTGTTTCTTTGGTCTGAAGAAGGGGGCCGTGGGAGCGTTTGCAGGTGTGCGCGCGGATGTGGATCACAGCCGCAGCGCCCAGGCGCAAGCGAGTGACTACGGTTTCTTCCTCGCTGAGGATGGCTCGGTCTTCACTTATGCCGGCAATGGCGCCGGCGGATTCACCGAGCCGGGACCCGGTGGCCTACAGGCGCAGGTGAATATCGGCGCCAACACCTGGAGCGGGGAACTGCGCATCGACAAAAACGTGCTAGGCGGTTGGGATCACCTGGTGGGGATGATGGCCGGACACTATGCAGTCAGCGCACAAGGCAACGACTACGTATGGCCCTTCACAGGGGTGTCGAACAGACCCAGAACCTGGGCGACGACGGCGCTGGGCGATCAGCCCGTCATCAGCGCCATCACCCCCTACACCGCCACCGTCGGCGATCCTGCCTTTAGCCTGAGCGTCGAAGGCAGCGGCTTCAGCAGCGGCGCCGTGGGCCTATGGGACGGCGACGAGCTGGCGACCACGGTGGTCGACAGCAGCCATCTTACGGTGGAAGTGGCTGCAGAGAAGATAGCCAGCGCCGGGACGGCGCAGGTGAGTGTACGTTCGCCGTCGCCAGGCGATTTCGAGTCGAACGAAGTCCCGTTCGAGATCGAAGCGCCGGCCCCTGCCATCACCAGCCTCTCGCCCAGCAGCGTGCAGGCAGGCAGCCCGACCACGACGCTGGCGGTTCATGGCAGCGGGTTTTCCGATTCCAGCCAGGTGCTGTGGAATGGCGCCCCGTTGACAACGCAGTTCGTCAGTCCGACCGAGGTCAGGGCGCAGCTGGCTGCTTCATTGCTGGCTGTTGGACAGACCGCCGGTGTGGCTGTGCGCAATCAGCTACCGCATGAACGCATCTCGAACTCAGAGCCGTTCGAGGTGACGCCGGCTAACCAGGCCAACCAGCGCCTGTTCCTGCCGCGACTGCGGCGCTGAGCGGCAGAAGCCACAATGGTCTGAGAATCTGTCTGGTCTTAAGGCTTCCTTAGAATGTGACAAGACCTCTTGACAACGACGGCCAAATTGTCTATAGTGCGAGTAAATCTAGACAATTCCTAGACAATGCTTGACCGTCCCAACGAACGACCTTCACCCTCTCCTCCTCTGCTGCAACCATCCGTGAGTCAACCCATGCAAGCCAACATCCATCTTGGCCGCATCTGGAATATCCCCATCGGCCTCAACTATAGCTTGTTTCTCATCTTCGCCCTGGTCACGTGGTCATTGGCGGCGGGATTGCTGCCCTCGGCCTACCCTGACCTCAGCCTCACCCTGGCGGTGGCGCTGGGCCTGGCGACCAGTGTGCTCTTCTTCGCTTCGGTGCTTGCCCACGAGTTGGGGCACGCCTATTTCGCCCTGCGCAACCGCATCCCGGTGCGGGCGATCAATCTGTTCTTCTTCGGCGGCGTCGCCCAGATCACGCGCGAGCCGCAGAGCGCGGGGGCCGAGTTCCGCATCGCCATCGCCGGGCCGTTGGTCAGCCTGGCTCTGGCCGCCGTCTTTGGCGCCATCGCTTTGCTCGCTCCCGCCACGAACTACGTCGATTCACCTGCCATGTGGCTGGCGCGCATCAACCTCATCCTGGCCCTCTTCAACCTGATCCCCGGTTTCCCGCTCGATGGTGGGCGCGTGCTGCGGGCCGCCATCTGGCAGATGACGGGCAACGAGATGCGGGCGACGCGGGTGGCGGCCCTGGGCGGCCAGATCACAGCCTTCTCGTTCATCGGCATCGGCGTTCTGCTGTCGCTCACCGGCAATTTCGTCAACGGGCTGTGGCTGGTCTTCATCGGCTGGTTCCTGCAGAACGCGGCCTCGAACAGCATCGCCCAGGCCGACTTGCGTAAGACGCTGGCCGGCGTCACCGCCGGCCAGGTGATGAGCCGAACCCTGGTGCGCGTTCCCAGCCAGACGCCCGTCGGCAGCCTGGTCGAGACCGAGAGTCTGGGCGCGGGCCAGCGGGCGTTCTTCGTCAGCGATGATGAAAGGGTGCGCGGCATGGTCACCCTGACCGACATCGCCCGCCTGCCCCGGCCGGCCTGGGAGACGACGCCGGTGGAGCGGATCATGGCGCCCGCAGAACGATGGGTGCGCATCGACCCTGACACCGAGTTGCTGGCCGCCATCGAAACGATGGAGACGGCCAATGTCAAGCAACTGCCGGTCATGGCCGAAGGACGCATCATCGGCCTTCTCTCCCGCGAGCAGGCGCTCACTTTCCTACGTCTGCGGGCGGAGGTCCCAGCCTGACCGGGTTCGAAGCCGCTCAGCCCATGGCGGGGCAGAGTTCACAGGTTACGATCTCTGCCCCGCGGCTGGGGAGGACGACCACGCCGCCGTCCTCGACCGTAAGCGCCTCCTGCCGCTCCTCCGCCAGGTTCAGGCGATAGGCCGCCCGGAGCGGGAAAGAAGCAGTGAGGCGCATCTCCACCGACTGGCGCTCCAGGTTGTAGACGCGCACGACTAAGCCTCCACCAGCGCTCGTTCGCCGCACGGCGCTCAGGGCCAGCGTGGGCGGGTCGAGGCGGAGGAAGCTCAGGGTGTTGGGGAGAGGGCCGCGGCGGGGCCAGGGGATGGGTTTGACCTGGGCCGGGTCGTCACGGGTGATGTTCATCTCGCGCAGTTCCAGCCCCTCGTGGGTGTCGGCGCGGGCGAGGAGGAGCGGGGCGACGTAGTTGTAGGCGGGCTGGTAGACCTCATGCCAGTCTCCGCTGTGGGGCAGGATGGCGTATTCGTAGGTGTAGGGGCCGAGGCACTGGGCGCCGGGCGTGGGCACCAGGGGCCCGGCGGCGATGCGGCGGGTGAACAGGTCATCGCGGCTGAGCCAGCCCACACTGCGCAGCAGGGTCAGGGCGATCTGCGTCCCTTCCTGCTCGCGCGTGACTTCGACCGCCGGCAGGCCGCGATTGAGGACGGCCAGGCCCCGCCCTTGTCCTGAGCGTCCCAACCTATGGTTGGGCGTCGAAGGATCGCTCACATCGGTGAAGGCGCGCTGGTGCATCAACGAGGTCGGGTCTTCGACCCAACCGGCCGCGTCGGGCAGGTCGATGTCACGCGGCATGACGGCGAAGGCGGCGTCGACCGTGCACCGCGCCGGGTTCAGCCCGGTGGGGAAGACGACGCTGAGTTTGTGGTCGTGGGCCTGGTTGTCGATGTGGGTGCTGATGTACAGGCCGGGCCGGTCGCGATAGAGTGTGACTTCGGAGACGATGGGCAGGGCCACGAGCTTGCGGGCGCGGCGCCTGCGGTCGGGGGTGAGGCCGGCGGGGATGCGCAGGACGCGCTCGATGCGGAAGGTGGCCAGGCAGGGGCCAGATGCCACGAGACTGACAGCGGCGGGCTGGCCGGAAGTGGTGAGGGTCTGGCTATGGGTGGCGGGGCAGTATGAATACTCGTCGCCGGCGTCGTCCACATCCTGGAAGTGGCCCAGGCCGCGATAGGCCTGGCCGCTGGCTTTGTCGGTCACGTCCAGGCCGCCATCGGCGGTGATGGTGAAGGCGAGGTGGCGGTTTTCGGCGCCGTCCTCGCGCACTTGCCATTCTCCATCGGCGGCAGGGAAACGACTGAAGCCCGCAGTGAGTGCAGCGAACCTGTCGTTACTACGAGGCATACCAGGTTGCGCCCAATAGGCGCGGTAGCCGCAGGCGGGGATGTCGCCGGGGAAGGCGACGCGCAGCCGGCGTTTGCGGTTGGGCTTGAGCGTCTCCATCCAGAAGACCTGCTCATCGCTCAACACCTGATGGGGGACGACCTGCCCCTGGCTATCGACAAGCTGGAAATTCTCGGCGGTCGGGTCGTCGAAATCGAAGTCGATGTCGCCGACGACGGTTTCCTGCCGGTCCCAGCCCAGGGGGTTGTAGACGAGCAACGGCGTGCCGCTCTGGGCGGTGAAATCGACCTGGCGGGCGAGTTGGCGCAGGCTGTCGCGCACCACGAACTGGCCGATCTGCTCGGCCTGGCCGAAGCGATAGAGCATCTCCTCGTGCACGGCGTCGATGCCGCTGCCGTAGATGTCGTCGTGGGGGTGGTTCTTCAGCAGCCAGCGCCAGGCCGTCCACATCACATCGTCCGTGCCTTCGGGGACGTCGGCGCCGGATAGCCAGGCCAAAGCGGCCAACGGCTCCATATAGCGTTCGAACAGGGTTTCGAGGCGATGGTTGATCTGCTTGAGGTGGATGCGCGTGGCGTACACGCCCTGCAGGATCTCGGAGTAGCGGCCCCAGCGGAATTCACCCTCGAAGACGGGCAGCTCGACGCCTGAGGCGCGCACTCGCTCCAGGTGTTCGCCCAGGGTGCCGTGATAGAAGGCGGTATCCTCGATTTCGGCGTTGGCGCGGGCGATGATCTGGGGGATGGCTGGTTCGGCCTCGGCGTGGTCGATGCCGTTCATCAGCAGCCGGGCCGGGGTGTTGGACAGCGGTTGGAGCGCGGCCAGGGCCTTGCGGATCTGCGCCAGGGCCAGGTCTGCGTCGAATTCCATCTGCGAGATATCGCCCCAGTGGATGGGATAGCCGATGTTGGAGATGTTGTGGTAGCCGTAGGGCATCCAGATCGTGGTCACGGTCGAGCTGTCGGGCGCGCGCCACTCGAATTCTGTGCCCAGGCGCTCGCCCTCGGCCCCCAGCCCTCGCCAGAAGAAGGCATTGTCGATGCCAAAGCCGCGCAGGATCTGCGGCAATTGCCCGACATGACCGAAGCCATCCGGCACGTAACCGATCTTCATCACGCCACCGTAGTCAAGACCCATGCGATGCCCCAGCAGCAGGTTGCGGATCAGCGCTTCGGGGCTGACCAGGAACTCGTCGGCCAGCACGTACCACGGGCCGACGCTGATCCGCCCTGCTTTGCTCAAGGCCTGCAGCTCGCCCGCCCGCTGCGGCCTCACTTCCAGATAGTCTTCCAGCACCGCCATCTGGCCGTCGAGCATGTAGAAGCGGTAGTCGGGCCGGGTGGCCAGCAGATCGAGGAGGCGGTCGACCAGGCGCACGAGCCGGATGCGGTATTCCTGAAAGGTGACGTACCAGGCGCGATCCCAATGGGTGTGGCTGACGACGGTGGCGTGGAGGGATTTCATGCGTGTCTCTGTGGGGACATCGTGACTTCAATTTAGATGGCGCGTCATAACAGAGCAGTTCCTGCCTTTAGCGTTCTGGACTAGACAATTGCTACCCTAAGTTTACGACCAAGTGCAAAGGCGGCTTTCTCCAGCGTCGCCAACGTGGCCGATGCGCTCTCAGGATCTAGGAGTCTATCCACGGCTGCTCGGCTCGTGTTCATGCGGCGAGCCATTTCCGCTTTCGACAACTGTTGATCCCGCATGAGTTGCTCAATCTGGAAAGCTAATACGCGTTTGACCGCAACCGCTTCGGCTTCCGCCAGAAGGCCTTCTTCCTCGAGGAAATCGTCCAGGCTACTGCCCAAATGCTGTTCGTTCATCATCGTGAGTTCATCCGCGTAAGGATTGAAATCGCTGCCTGGCCAACTGCAAATCGCTATCAGGCGTTTTCTGCGATTGCTTGATGAAGCCATGCAGCAGGACCATCGTGTCGTCATCAACAGTGAAGATGACGCGTGCGATGCGGTTGGGAAGATGCGATCGAACTTCCCACAGGCCGGCCTCGAGCTTGCGAATCAAGGGCATGCCCAAAGGCCAACCATACTGCGCCGTTTTCAGATCATCGCCAATGATCCTTCGCTCTTCTGCCGGCAGAGCCTTGAGCCAATCACGCACTGGCTCATTGCCTGCAGACGATCGATAGAAAAGCACACGCAAGCGCGCTTCATCTTCCATATAGCTAGTGTATCACTATTGGTACATGAGACCCAAAACCAGCAGAGTCAGCGCGGATGGGCGCTACGCAATCGGGTAGCGGCCGTATTCCCGGCAGGCCCGCACCATCGCCAGGACATTCTCGACCTGGCAGTAGGCGGCGATGGAGTTGCTGCTGGAGAGGATGTAGCCGCCGCCGGGCGCGACCTGGCGGATGGTGTCGCGGGTCAGGCGCGACACCTCATCGGGCGTGCCAGCGGCGAGTTTGTCCACGTCGATGTTGCCGACCAGGGTCAGGCGCCGGCCCTGCGCCGGATCAGCGAAACGGCGTTTGAGGGCGACGATGTCCACGGCGTCCGGCTCGATGGGGTGGAGGGCGTTCATGCCCAAGGAGAGCAGGTCATCCAGCACGGCCAGGAAGTTGCCGTCGGTGTGGAAAATCCAGGGGAGGGTGATGGCCTCGGCCACGCGGCGCCAGTAGGGCATGAACAGGCTGCGAAAGGTCTGAGGCGAAATCATCAGCCCGGTCCTGAAGGCGATGTCGTCGCCTGCCCAGACGAAATCGAAGCCGAGGGCGCAGATGTGCTTGACCGCCCGGCTGTACCAATCGGTGTAGATGTCGAAGAGCGTTTCCGGCACGTAGGGGTCGTCGTAGAGGGCGTAGGCGAAGTTGTCCCAGCCCATGCTCAGCACCACCGGGTCCGAGCCGAGGTTGATGAAGCAGCCGATGGCATAGCCCAGGGGCCGATAACGGGCCAGGAAGGCGCGGGCGGGTTCGTAGATGCTGGGGTCGTCCGGGTCGGGGAGATCGACCAGCGCCAGGTCGGCGCGCTGCTTGATCATGCCGTCCACGAAGAAGGTGTTGCCATCGGACACCCGGCCCACGAAGTAGATGCGCGGCTGGATGCTCATGCAGAAGCCGTCCAGACCGAGGGCTTGGGCCAGGTCGGCGGGGTCGTATTTGTGCCCGCCGAAGTAGGCGCAGGTGACGGGCAGCGAGCCAGACACGAAGGCCGGTTCGGGGGAGGGCGGCCGGCCGAGCAGCCGCAGGCCGAAGGCTTCGGCCACGTACAGTTCCATGAACGGCACGCGGTCGGGTATGCCGCCGTTCAGGGCGGTGAGGACGCGTTCGCGGGAGGTCATTTCGGTCATAGCGCAACGTTTTGGTATTACAGCCGTAGTCAACACAAAGACACGAAGATCACAAAGAAAACACAAAGTATGATCTTTATCGCCTTCTTTGTGTGATCTTTGTGCCCTTTGAGCCTTTGTGTTTTTCTCTTTCTGATGGCAAAAAAAACAATCCGTGTTCTTCCGTGTTTATCCGTGTCCAAAACCATGCCCGGCCAGCAAGTTCACGATACTTGGGACACGGATCGAAGCCGATTCACACGGATTTTCAACACAAAGTCATCGCTCCAATCCGTGTTCTTCCGGGTTTATCCGTGTCCAAAAACATGCCCGGCTAGGGGACGGACAGCAGGCGAAGGGTGGTTGGCTCGGGTCGGGAGGGAAACGATAGTTGGATGACGCCGCTCGACCCGACCTGCACCGGCAGGTCGGCGCCGGCAACCCGGAAGGCCGCGCCCGGCGCCAGGTGAAAGCGGACGATCGTTCGCCGGGCAGGGCCGCCGGCCGAGGTCAGGGTCAGGCCGGAGTCGTCGTGCGTGCAGGCGATGTCGGTGGCGCCTTCGTCTTCGTACAGGCGATAGCTGGAGTGGCCGTGCGGGTGGATGTCGAGGATGAGCGGGTCGAGCAGGCCGGCGGGGAGGCGGTTGGCGGGTGGGATCATCGGCACGATGGCGCCGCCGCGCACGAACAACGGCAGGGTGTCCAGGGCGGCGTGTATGGCGAGGGTGGCCGGGCCAGCGGTCGGAGCGCTCGCAGCGGTCGGAGCGCTCGCAGCGCTCCGACCGCTCCAGTAGTCGATCCAGCGGCCCGCCGGCAGATAGACGCTGCGCCGGCCGCTTTCGTCGTAGATCGGGGCCGCCAACAGCCAGGGGCCGAGCATGAACTGCAGGTCTTTGTCGTAGGTGTTGGGGTCGTCGGGGAAGGCCAGGGGCATGGCCCGCAGCACGGGCAGGCCGGTGCGGGCGGCTTCGTGGGCGCAGGAGTAGAGGTAGGGGAAGAGCTGGTAGCGCAGGCGGGCGTAGCGGCGGAAGATGGCGGTGGCCTCCTCGCCGAAGAACCACGGTTCGCGCTGCGTCTCGCCGTGGCAACGAGCGTGCGAGCAGAGCAGGCCGAACTGCGCCCAGCGGATGTAGAGTTCGGGCGAGGGATGGCCGCGGTAGCCGCCGATGTCGTTGCTCCAGAAGGGCACGCCCGACAGCCCCAGGCTGAGGCCGCCGCGCAGGGTGAAAGCCAGACTGTCCCAGGTGCAGGCCGGGTCGCCCGACCAGCAGGTGGGATAGCGCTGGCTGCCGGCGTAGCCCGACCGCCCCCATACGATCCCCGCGCCCTCGACTTCCGCCGTGACCTCGAAGGCGACCTGGTTGTAGAGCAGGGGATAGAGATTGTGCATCTCGGCCCCGGTCATGCCGTTGGCGAAGACGGCGTCGGCGGGGATGTCCTCGCCGAAATCGGTTTTGTAAACGTCGATGCCGGTCTGCAAAGCCGCCCGCATCAGCGATTTGTACCAGGCGACCGCTTCTGGATGGGTCAGGTCGATGATGGCGACGGGCGCGTTCCACGAAGTCTCGCGGCTGGCGACCTGCGTGACATGGCCGGGGAGCGTGGACAAGGACAGGCCGTAGTCGATGACATAGACCGAGCCATCCGGTCTGCGGGCGAAGTAGCCTTTGGCCGCTCCCGCCGCGTACAGGTCGCTCTCGACCGAGACATAGGGGTGCTGCCAGACGCTGAGCTTGAGGCCCTGCCGGTGCAAATCCTCGGCGAAGCGTTCGGGTTCGGGAAAAGCCTGGCGATCCCACGCGAAATCGGCGTACTGGCGCCAGCGCATCCACCACGGATCGACATGGATGACATCGCCAGGGATGTCATGCTCGGTCAGCCCGGCCGCCAGGCCCCGGATGGCAGCCTCATCCCGATAGACGCCGCTGCCCGAAAGCCACAGCCCGAACGACCACCTGGGCGGGACTGGCGCCCGGCCGGTGAGGGCGGTGTAGCGCTCGAGGATGGCGGCGGGGGCGGGGCCGTGGATGAGATAGAGGTCGAGATAGGGGCCGTCGATGGCCAGGGTGTAGGTCTCGCACGACTCTGTGCCCAGGTCGTAGGCGATGCGGCGGCCGGTGTTCAGGAACAGGCCGTAGCCACGGGTGCTGATCAACAGCGGCACGTTTTTGTAGGCGCGCTCGCCGGCCGCGCCCAACGCATCCGCCGTCCACGAGACCAGCCGCTGCCCGACCTTGTCCAGCGGCGTGAACTTCTCGCCCAGGCCGAAGATATGCTCGTCCGGCCAGAGGTGGAAGGACTCGGTCATCTGCTCGACCCGGCCCTCGTCGCCCCGCCTGAACCCCAGTGGGCGGATGAACAGCCGGTCGAGGCCATCGACGTCGAAGGGGTTCTCGCGGCAGACCACCTGCCCCTCGCGGCTGCGAAAGGAGACGCACCACGGTTCGCGCCCGATCTCAAGCGCCAGGCTCGGCCCGCGCGCGCTCAGCCCTGCGGGCGTCTCCTCCACCTCAAGTCTCACCGCCGGCCCGACCTCGCCCACCACCAGCGGCAGGGCCGGCAGTGCGCCCCCGTCCGGCGTGCAGGTGAGGCGCCAGATTTCCGGCGATTCGGCGCTGAAGATGACGTCGATCCTGTTCCCGGCCGAGGTCTCGGCGACAGCCACCACGCGATTGCCTTCGGCGCGCCAGCCAGTCAGCCGGGTGGCAAACTCGAAGCCGGGGATGGGGTTGAGGAGGGATTTGGGCATGAGCGTCTACGAGAGCAGGCCATAAACTTCGTCCAGGTCGGTCTCCGGCCAATCGTCGTCGATCATGCCGTTGGTGACATCGACATGGATGAAAAGGCCGCGGTTCGTGGGGGCCGCAGCCCGGATCTTGCGCACATAGTCGGCCATGCCGTCGAAATGGATGTCGCGGTGCAGCCCGACGCGACAGGCCAGCACGACCTTGCCGCCGAACCGCGCGGCCACCGGCCCGAACGGCGCTTCGCTGGCGCCGAACTCCAACCCGCGCAGATTCCGCACCCGCTCCAGGCTGGGGAACTGGTGCAGCCAGTTGCCGCAGGAGTGGATGTAGACGCCGCCGAAGGCGTCGGCCAGTTGGTTGAGATACGGCACCGAGAACTCGTCGTGGTCGCGGGCCGAGATCATCACGCATTCGTCGTTGCTGACCGAGACGCCCCAGCCGTCGGGCATCCACGGCTGGAAAAGCGCCGGCGTGAAATCCTCGTCCGCCGCCGCCCGCTGCGCTCGCACGACCGCGATCGTGAAGTCGGTGACCAGTTGCAGCAGGTGGTGGACGGCGTCGGGGTGGGTGCGCAGGGCCAGCAGGAAGTTGTTGTGGCCCATGATCAGGGCGCTGCTATCGATTGGCCCCTGGATGTCGGTCATACGGATGGGGTAGGCGCCGTGCGTTTGCTGGCGGAAGAAGCGGGTGTAGGCCAGGATGCGGCCCAACTCGCCGTCCGTGATCGCCGGCATCTTCAGGTCGTAGATGGCCTCGGGGTCGTCGCCGATGGCCGGGCGCACGGCCGGGAAGTCGCGCTCCCACCACACCACCGGGCAGCCGAAGGCGGAGGGGATGCCGACGACGCCGAGGGTGGGGCAAAGCGCCGGCACGAAATCGCCCCGCAAGGCCAGTTGGCCCCGGATTTCGGCCAGCTGCGCGGCCAGGAATTTGGCCGGGTCGGTCAGACGGTCGCGCACCGTGTCGGCGCCCTCGGTCGAGAACAAGGCCGAGCGCACGGGTTCACCCCCGCGCAGCCGGGGGCCGGTATAGCCGATGAGGAAACCCGGCCGCTCGTCGTTCTCCAACTGCCACAGCCGCTGCAAGAACGCCCGGCTGGCCTCGATCCGCTCGACCTCCGGCCTCTGCCCTCCGACCTCTGCCCTCTGATCTCTGACCTCTGCTCTCTGGCCGCTCATCCCGGTGTCGCTCCGTGCTCTTGCGCCATCCGCACCTGCATCTTCACCGGCGTGTGGATCAGCAACCACTGCTCGGTGCGGGCGGCGATCTCCTCCGGCGTTTCGGTGTAGCCGTAGGTTTGCAGCATCACCGGCGTCCACTTCTTGCCCCAGCGGATGTGGTAGTTCTCGTCGCTCCAGTCGTAGCTGATGGCGGCGGCGGCCACATCGTCGTGGATGTCCTCGAAATGCTCGATGTTGCGGCGCTTCTCCGGCATCCCGTTCGGCTCGATCACGGTGGTGAGCAGGGCATATTGATCGACCGCCGGCAGGGTCATCATCACGTTGTAGATTTGCACCACCTGCCAGATGTCTTTGACCTCGAAGCCGAGTTGTTTGATCACAAGCTGGCCGAGCTGGCTGTGCCGCACCTCGTCCCACAGATGGCGGGCGGTGTTGTATTGGAATTCCCACGGCATCTCCGGCGTCAGCCAGAGGATCGAGCCGAGCGTCTCGGCGGCCGTCATCTCGTTCAGATAGTGCCGGAAACGCCACTCGCGATGGGCGTCGGGCTGCATCTCCCGGTCGGGTTCGACATCGGTATCGGGGTCGAAGATCGGCCAGCCCGCCTCGCGCTGGCATTCTTTCCAGGGCAAGAGCAGGTCATGGCCCGCCGGCCGCTCAGGAACAGCAACGCCCGTTTCGGCGCCATCCGTGCCCCCCGCCGCCGCAAACACCGCCGCAATGTACGCCTCCCACCCTCCCACCCTCTCACCCTCTCTTCCTCCCCCGCTCTCCGCCTGCAAACGCGCTACCATCCCCTCCGCCCACGCCACCTGCCGCTCGTAGATCTCGGTCAGCTCTCCCAGCACCTTGACCGTAGGCCGGTCGAACACGGGATAGGTGAGGGTGGGGTGGAGGCGATAGGTCTCGAGCAGCGCCTTCTTGACGACCAGATAGACGGTGGCGAGCAGTTCGAGGGTGTTGGCGGCGCAGTCCAGCTCGCGGGCCAGGTGTCGCAGGGCTTCGGGGATGCTCTTTTCGGGGTGGTGCGCCCGCATCTCGCGCAGGCGGACGCGCAGGCGCTCGCAGGCGTCGGCGTCCTCCCAGATGTGCAGCCCGATCTCGTTCTTGACCTCCCACTCTGGCACGCCCGGCAGCCACCCGGCCAGGGTGCGCATGACGGATTGTTCGAGGAAGGTGTAGCGTTTCAGGCGTTCGACGTTTTGGGTGAGGGAGAGGTTTTTGTCGGACATTTCGAAGTCCTCGTAGAAGCAAGCCAGAAGGCCGGTTCATGACCTGGCACATCTGGCTGGTTTTCGATGAACAGACCCTAAAGGTCTCGGAGACCTTTAGGGTCTGATTGCGCGTATTCCTCCGCCGCCTCCATCATCGCATTGATGTTCTCGATCGGCGAGCCAGGGGCGATGTTGTTGCCATCCTGGAGGATCAGCCCGCCGTGGGGGGCCAGCTTCTCCAGCACGCGGCGCGTCTCGGCCTTCACCTGGTCGGGCGTGCCATCGGCGATAACCAGCGGGCTGACGTTGCCCAGCAAGACCACCCGCCCGCCCATCACCTGCCCGATCAAGTCCAGATCGACCTTCCAGCCAAAGCCCTGCAACTCGTTGATCTGCAGGTCGTCGGCGAAGATGCGCAGCAGATGATTGGTCTGGCCGCACATGTGCATGCTCAGCCAGCCGTCGAAGTGGAAGCGCAGCCGCTTCTCGTAGGGCAGGACGAGGTCGCGATAGACCTGGGCCGACAGCCCGGCGGCCAGGTCATCGGTCCAGGCGAAATCCCGGTGCGGGATGCCCATCTCGGCCCAGCAGAAATCCAGCCAGGCGATGATCTTGCCGGTGACGATGTCCAGCAGCTCGTGCATGAACTCCGGCCGCTCCAGCGTGGCGGCGAAAGCCTCGGTCTGATCCATGAGGTCGCCGGCGACGCCAAAGGGCCCGTGCGAGGTGTGGGTCAGGGCGGGGTTGGCGCCGGGGTAGAAGACCGGGCCGCCCTGGAAGCGGACGGGATATTTCTCGGCCACGGCCATCATCGCCCGGCGAAAAGCCACCTGGCGGCCGTTCAATCCGTTCTCCACCACATCGATCTGCTCCAGGCGGCGCAGGTCGGCGCCGGTCTTCACCCAGCCGGCCTTGACCCAGGGGATGTCGTCGTCGGGGAAGAAGACCTCGCAGCCCAGGGCCGAGGCCTCGGTCGTGTTCTGGAAATCCGTCCAGCCGCCCACCCAGGCCCCGGTCGTCGCATACTGGTCGGTCTTGATGTGCTCGAACAGCCACTTCTGGCCCATGATCTGGGCGTACAGCATCGTCTCCGGGTCGGAGTAGTAATCGCGGAAGCGGACGCCGATCTGGGGCAGCAGGAAGCGGTAGTTGATCGCCGGCCACACCGGCACGCGGTCGGTCGGTTCGAAACGCTTGGCCTTGGCCACGCGCTCCTTGCGCGCCGCAATCTCCTCGATGGGGACCTGGATTTCGATGACTTCGGGCATATCGTCAACACAAAGACACAAAGGACGCGAAGAAAACACAAAGGCTTTGTGTGATCTTTGTGATCTTCGCGCCTTTGTGTTCAACGTAGTTTGGGAGCTGAGCTTGTGTCACGGCGTTATTTGACGGCCCCGCGGGTCAGGCCGGCGATGATCAGCCGTTGGAACAGCAAGACAAGCAAGAGCACAGGGATGATCATCGTCACCGAGAGGGCGCTCATCAGATCCCACGGCCGGCCGGCGCCCATGCTGGGGTCCACGGCCAGCTCGACCAGCCCCACGCTCAGGGTCTTGGTGGTGCGATTGGTGGCAAAGACCAGGGGATACAGCAACTCGTTCCAGGCGATGATGAAGTTGATGATCAGCATCGTGGCCAGGGCCGGCCGGATCACCGGGATGACGACGTGTCGCAGCACCTGGAACAAATTGGCGCCGTCGATCACCGCTGCCTCCTCGATCTCGGCCGGGATCTGTTGGATGAATGGCACCATGATCCAAACGGTGAAGGGCACGATCAGGCTGGACATGAGCATGATCATCGCCCCGCGGTCATTGACCAGATCGAGCCACTTGAGCATCTCGAACAGGGGTACGACGGTGCCGATGGCGGGCACGGCGATGGAGACGATGAAGATCATGAAGACGATGTTGCTGCCGGGGAACTTGATCCGGGCCAAGGCGTAGGAGGCCAGAAACGAGAGCGCCACCGAAACGAAGCTGGAGCCGAGGGCGAAGATCAGCGAGTTGGTCAGATAGCGATAAAAGGGGATGGCCCCGACCATGTTGATGTAGTTCTCGAACGTGATCTGCTGCGGCAGATAACGGGGCGGGATCGAGAACATCAGGAACTTGGGCGTGATCGAGGACAGGAAAATCCAGTAGAACGGCAGCAGCACCACAAAGAGGAAGATGGCGACCAGGAGATAGACCAGCCCGCGGTCGAGCCAACGTTGCCAGGGGATGGGCTGCCGTTGTCGAGGCATCAGAACAACCGTGTTTCGGGACATGGGGACGCCTCAGTAGTTGATTTCCACACGGCGGTAGAGAAGCAAGCCCAGACCGCCCATGACGAAGACGGCGACGAACAAAATCATGCTGATGGCCGAGGCATAGCCGAAGTTGAGACCGCCAAACGCCGCCTGGTAGATGCTGTAGGCCAGCACCGAGGTGGCGAAACCCGGCCCGCCGCCCGTCATCGTGTAGATCAGGTCGAACGAGGCGAGCTGCCAGATCAACATGAACAGGCCCATGGTCGTGGCCTGCGGCAGGATGAGCGGCAGGGTGATCGACCTGAACATGCGCGGCCGGCTGGCCCCATCCACCCGCGCCGCCTCGTATAGTTCAGCCGGGACGCCCTGCAAGGCCGCCAGGAAGACCAGGGCCAGGAAGGGCGTGCTCTTCCAGACATTGGTGCCGATCACGGCCACCTTCGCCCCCCAATAGTTGCTCAGCCAGCCAAAACGGACGCCAGAGACCCGGTACACCAGGTCGGTGATGAGGCCGTAATCCTTGTTGTACAACCAATTGAAACCGATGGCCGCCACCACCATGGGGATGGCCCAGGGGATGAGGTTGATCGCCCGCACCACTCCCCGCCCCCGAAAGCTGCTGTTCAAGAGCGAGGCCGCAGCAATGCCCAAGACCAACTGCAGCAGGGTGGACAGCACCACGAAGACGATGGTGAAGGTGATGGTGCTGCGCACCCCCACATCGTGGCTGATGCGCACGAAATTCTGCAGGCCGATGAACTTGGAGGGGGGGAAGGCCGGGTTGTAGTTCGTCAGGCTGAGGCGAAAACTATCGAAAAACGGATAGATGGTGGTGAACAAGCGCAGGCCCAGCGCCGGCAAAAGCAACAGCGCCGCGGTCAGGTAGCGCCGCCGGGTCAGGGCCGAGCGACGGCGGGGAGCGGCGGGGGTCGTTTGCAGGTCAGTAGGCGCCACGATGGGGTTTCCTTGGCAGTGAAAGGTCCCCGCCCCTGGTCTCAGGGGCGGGGAGACGAATTGACGCCGATGGCGCTGCCGGAGAGCCGTTTAGCCGAGCGCGGCAATGCGTTCCTTGCCGGTCTTCATGGCGTCGGCCAGAGAGAGCTGCTTGGTCAGGTAGAGCTGGGCGACGTCGTCCACGGCCACCTCAGCATCCGACTGCTTGGGATGGTAGGGCCGCGGCACCAGGGCGTTGGCGTCGGAGTACATGCCCATGTAGATCGGCAGACCGTCCTTCATCACATCGAGGATGGACTTGCGTGGCATGACGAACCAGCTCTGGCCTTGGGCCAGGACGGGCGCATTCTTGTTGTTGGTGATCCAGGCGATCAGATCCTTGGCCGCATCCAGGTTGGGTGCGTTGGTGGGCACGCTGAAACCCCACCCGCCCCACCAGCTCTTGGCGCCGGCCGGGCCGGCCGGCGGCAGGGTGATCTCAGCCCGACCGTCTTTGTACCACTCTTTGTTGTCACGCACCACGCTGTAGAAATAGGGCCACTGGCGCATCATCGCCACCCGGTCCTTCATGTAGAGGTCGTTCTGCTGGGTGTAGTCCTGGTTGAGGACCGTCTCCTCCATGATCTTGTGGGTGTGGATCATGTCATAGCAGAACTGGAAGGCCGTGGCAACGTTGTCATCGAAGGAGAAGACTTCGCTGCCCGCCTGGGCCGAGAGATAGGCCATGTAGACAAAGGTCAGGCCGGGTTTCTTCATGCCCTCGGTGGTGCCCCAGACCGGGTCCTTGGTGAACTCCTTGCCCACCTGCACGAATTCGTCCCAGGTGGTGGGCGCCTTCAGATTCTTCTCGTCGAACCAGTCCTTGCGATGCCAGAAGTAACCAACCGCAAATTCGTGCGGGACGCGATAGCGTTTGCCGTCGTAGCTGTGGAAGGGGTCCTTATCGACGGGCGGCAGGAAGCTTTCGGGAAAGTCCCCCCAGGTATCGGCCGGGATGACATCGTCCAACGGCAGCATCCAGCCGGCGCGGGAAAAGGCAGGGCCAGAGACATCGTCGATGCTGAGCACATCCACCGGACTGGTGCCGGATTGGAAGGCGGGGGCGTACTTGGTCATCATCTCCTGACCGGTGGTGGGACCGCTTTCCAGCACGACCTTCATCCCGGTCTTTTGCTCCCACTCGGCCAAGACAGGCTTCAGCGCCTCGTGGGCGAACTCCTGGATGGCCAGGGTGAGGGTCTTGGCGGCCGGGGCGACGGTGGCCGGGACAGCCGTCGCTGCCGGGACGGCTGTTGCCGCCGGCGCGGTGGTGGCCGCCGGCGCTGCCGGCGCGCAACTGGCCAGCAGGCTGGTGGCAGATACGGCGGCCGCCGCCGCTCCCGCCACCTTCAGAAACTCGCGTCGGGTGATGTTCTTGTCAGACATTTTCTCCTCCTCATCGAGGAATGGTGAAAAAAAAGAAAAACGGAAGAAACGAGAGACAATCAATAATGATATCGCTTTCTGCGTCACCTCCTTGACCAAAAACAAAACCGGTCAGCGCATATTGCCTGTCATCCTTGTTGGATCTCTTGGCTACAAGTGGATGAAAAAGTTGTAGGCATCATAACATTGGCTTTCGGGCATGTCAACGAGAATCCGTGACCGGAAATGACCGTTTTGCTGTGGCCGATCCCCCAAATACGGTCTTCGACGCCACGCCATTCGTCTTCTGCTCCCAAAAAACCATCAAGGCGGCTTGCTACCCGCGGCCTTCTGCCACGACGCCCTGCTTCGGCAATGAATTGACGGCCAGGCCATAACCCCATTCGCACGCTTGACAATAGAACAAATGTTCCATACACTCCAACCTAAGCGTTGCGTCCTGCCCCCCCACAGGCACTCTGACAGCGTGACGGTCGGCGATGTCATCGAAAAAGGAACGCCAGCTCAGGCTGGAACGCACGATTGCACTTCTTCAGCACAAGTGGGGCCAGGACGCCATCCGGCAAGGGATGGCAACCGCCCGGCCCATCCCCCACCTTGCCACCGGTTTCCCGGCCCTGGACGCCGCCCTCGGCATCGGCGGCATCCCCCAGGGGCGGCTCACCGTCTTAGAGGGCGCGCCCACTTCGGGCAAAGTCACCCTGGCCGCGCTCATCCTGGCCACTGCCCAGAAAAAACTCCGCCGCCCCGTCGCCTACGTCGATCTCGCCCACACCTGCGACGCCGACTACCTGGAACGCTGCGGCCTGCGCCTGCCCGACCTGCTGGTGGTGCGCCCTCAGGATGGCCGCCAGGCATTGGTCTTGACCCAGGCCCTGCTGGCGCGGGCCGAACTGGGGGCGATCCTCTTCGACCATTGGGCGGCCCTGGGGGACGCCGCCGCCCTCCCCCATCAAGCGGCGGCGCTATTGGCCCAGTCCGGACACGGCCCCACCCTGCTGGTGTTGGACGAGCCGGTCAGCCGGTGGAGGCAACGGACGGAAGGTGAGCGGCAGATTTTGCGGGAGCATGCCTTTGTCCGGCTGAGCCTGAGGCGCGAGCAATGGTTCTACGACGGGCCGGACATCCGCGGCTACCGGGCGCGGGTCGCCATCGTCAAAAACAAACTCGGCCCCACCCACAGCGGCGTCGAGATCGAAGTCCATTTCAACGGCGCCGTGCGCGGGGAGGGCATCTGACGATGGCCGTCATTGCCTGCACCATCCCTGCTTTCCCCGTGGCCCTGCTGGCCCGCGCCGACCCCAGCCTGTGGGCGCGCCCCCTGGCCGTGCTAGACGCCGACGAGCGCGTGCTGGCGCTCACGCAGCCTGCCCAGGCGGTCGGCGTCAGGCCGGGGCAGCATGCTCGCCAGGCGCGCACAGCCTGCCCCGACCTGCTGCTCCACCCCGCCGACCTGCCCGGCCTGCACGCCGCCCACGAATCCATCCTGTCATTGTTGGACGATTTCACCGATGCCCTGGAGCCGCTGGCCTGGGGCGGCGCTTTTCTGGCCGTTGCCGACGCCGGGGCCGCCACCGCCCTCCCCTTCTGCCAGCAGATCGGCCGTCGCCTCCGCGCCGAACTGGCGCTGGCGGCGGCCATTGCTTGCGACGCCGGCAAATTCACCGCCCAAGCCGCCGCCGCCACCACGCGCACCGGGGCCGTGCGCGTGGTGTTGGGCGAGGCCGAACAGGCCTTCTTACGGCCTTTGCCGCTGCAGCTGCTGCCCCTGGGCGTCGAGCAGCAGCACCTGTTGGCCTATCTTGGCATCTACACCCTGGGCCAGTTTGCCGATCTGCCACCGGCGGCCGTTTTCCAGCAGTTCGGACCCGCCGGCCGGCTGGCCCAGCAATGGGCGCGAGGGCAGGATGACCGGCCGGTGATCCCCCGCCATCGGCGTCCGTCTCACACCCGCGCCCTGAGCTTCGACCCGCCTCTCGACCGGCTCCCGACCCTCCTGGCTGCCAGCGAACGCCTGCTGGCCCCGCTGCTGACCGCTCTGCAAGACCGCCTGCAAGCAGCGCAGACCCTGCAAGCCGTCTACATCTTTGCCGACGGCAGCCAGGAGGATGATTTCTGGCGGCTTACGCTGCCCACGGCCCACAGCGAACAACTGTTGGGCCTGCTCGCGACCCGCTGGCGGCAAAAAGCCTGGGCGCAACCCCTGGCCGGGTTATCGCTGACCCTGGGCGAAGTGCAGGAAACGGCCGGGGAACAGCTCCTGCTCTTTCCCGGCGAGGGGGCGCCGGCCGATCTCCTGACCGACTTTCTGCGCCATCTGCGCGGGCGCTTTGGCGAAGGTCGCTTCCTGCGGGCCGAGGTCGCCCAGCCGCTGCTCTTGCGCGTCGAACAGCGCGCTCGCTGGCAGGAATTCGGCGCATGAACGCACGACTCTGGCCCGAAGGCGAGCCGTTGGCCGTGGTCTGCGATGCCTATGGCCGGCCGCAATCGTTTCGCTGGGCCGGGCACACCTATCAGGTCGAGCGCATCTGCAACCGCTGGCGAGCAGGCGACGCCTGGTGGCAGATGAGCGCCGCGCCGGGAGAAGGGCCGATAGGCGGGCCGACAGGCGGGCCGATAGGCGGGCCGATAGGCGGGCCGATAGGCGGGCGCGAATACATCAAACTGGCCACCAGCGAGGGCCTGCTTTGCCTGCTGGCGCGCGACCTGCGCCACGATGTCTGGCTGTTGGTGCGGGTCTACGATTGAACGGCGCCGCCTGGCCGGGGTGAAGCGGCATGTACGCCGAATTGCACGCCCACAGCTTCTATTCCCTGCTCGACGGCGCCTCCTCCCCCGAGGCCCTGCTCGACCGGGCCGCGGCCCTGGCCCTGCCGGCCCTGGCCCTGACCGACCACGACAATCTCTACGGGGCAGTGCGCTTCTGGCGGGCGGCAGCGGCGCGCGGGATTCACGCCATCATCGGGGCCGAGTTGACGCTGGCCGCCGGGCATCTGACTCTGCTGGCCGAGACGCCAGCAGGCTACGCCAATCTCTGCCGGCTGATCAGCCTGGCACACGACGCCGGCCCGGAGGCAGAAGCCCCGCCCGCCTGGCCGGGAAAAACCCTGGCGCCACTCTCGTGGCAGGCGCTGGACGCCCATCGCCAGGGCTTGATCGCGCTTTCGGGCTGCCGTCAGGGGCCGCTGGCCGCCCCCCTTCTGGCCGGGAAGCCCGACCTGGCCCGGGCCAACGCCGGCCGCCTGCACGAGATCTTTGGCCCAGCCCAGTGTTTCGTCGAGTTGCAACGCCATTTGCTGCCTGACGAAACAAGGCTGCTGCGCGGGTTGCAGGATCTGGCCCGGCAGCACAACCTGCCCCTGGCGGCGACGAACAACGTCCATTACGCCGAACCAGCGGGGCATCGGCTGCAAGATGTGCTGGTCTGCATACGCCATCTCACTCCGTTGGCCGAAGCCGGCCATCTGTTGCGCCCCAACTACGAATATCACCTCAAACCGGCTGCCGAGATGGCGCGCCTGTTTGCGGCCTGGCCTCAGGCTCTGGCCAACACCCTGGCCATTGCCGAACGCTGCCAGGTCAGCCTGGATTTCAGCCATCGACGCCTGCCGGTTTTTCCGGCGCCGGCCGGCCACACCTCGTTCAGCTATCTCTACGAGCTTTGCCAACATGGCTTGCCACAGCGCTATCAGCCCCTGACCCCTGCCGTCAGCAAGCAGCTGGCCTACGAGTTGGACATCATCGAGCGCGCCGGCCTGGCCGACTATTTTCTGATCGTCTGGGACATCGTGCGTTTCGCCCGCGAGCAGGGCATCCGTTACCAGGGCCGGGGGTCGGCCGCCAATTCACTCGTCGCCTACCTGCTCGGCATCACGCCGGTCGATCCCCTCCATTTCCATCTCCTCTTCGACCGTTTTCTCTCGCTCGATAGCCACACCATGCCCGACATCGACATCGATTTCGACGCCGACCGCCGCGAGGAGGTGATCCAATACGTTTACCGGCGATATGGCCCGGCCCATACCGGCATGGTCTGCAACATCAACACCTTTCAAGAACGCTCGGCCCTGCACGATGTCGGCCGGGCGTTGGGTTTGCAACCCGACCTGTTGGCCCAGACCGCCCGCCGGTGGCGCCAGCAGCCGCCCGCAGCCGGCGATGACCTCCTCTTCGATCTCTGCCAGCAGATCAAGGATGCGCCGCGGCATCTCTCCATCCACGTCGGCGGGATGCTGATCACCGCCCAACCGTTGAACACGATCACGGCCCTGGAGCGGGCGACGATGCCGGGGCGATGGGTGGTGCAATGGGACAAAGAGGCGGTGGAGGACGCCGGGCTGATCAAGATCGACCTACTGGGCCTGCGCACGCTGAGCCTGGTCGCTGAGACCGCCCGGCTGATCGAAACCCGTACCGGCCAGCCGCCGCCCCTCGACCGCTTGCCGCTCGACGACGCCGCCGTTTACGACGCCCTCTGTCGGGGCGACGCCATCGGCGCCTTTCAGGTCGAATCGCGCGCCCAAAGCCAGATGTTGCCACGGCTACGGCCCCGCTGCTTCGCGGACATCGTAGTCGAAGTGGCCATCGTCCGCCCCGGCCCCATCCAGGGTCAGATGGTGCATCCCTATTTGCGCCGCCGCCAGGGGTTGGAGGAGGTCAGTTATCCCCACCCGGCCCTGGAGCCTATCCTGAGCGAGACCCTGGGCATCATCCTCTTCCAGGAGCAGGTGCTGCGCGTGGCCATGGCGGTGGCGGGTTTTTCGGGCGGCGAGGCAGACCAGTTGCGGCGGGCGATGTCGCGACAGCGTTCGCAAGAGGAGATGAAACGCCTGGGGCAGCGTTTCGTGGCCGGGGGCGTGCAAAACGGGCTGGAGGCCGAGACGGCGGCGGCCATCTTCGGTCAGCTGGCCGGCTTTGCCACCTATGGCTTTTGCAAAAGCCACGCCGCCGCCTTTGCCCTGCTCTCCTATCAGACGATGTGGCTAAAGCTCTATCATCCGGCCGAGTTCTATTGCGCCTTGCTCAACCACCAGCCCATGGGCTTCTACCAGCCGTCGGTGGTGGTGGGCGACGCCCAACGGCACGGCGTCGTCATCCTGCCGCCCGACCTCAACCGCAGCCAGGACGCCTGCACACTGGCAGAAGGCGCCGGGGGCCTTGCCATCCGCCTGGGGCTGCGCTACATCAAGGGCGCCGGCCCAGTTGCCCGCCGTCTCCTGGTGGCCGGGCAACCGTTTCAGAGCCTGCGCGACCTCTGCCGGCGAACGCGCCTGCCGCGCCCTGTGCTGGCGGCGCTGATCCGCGCCGGCGCCTTGGACGACATCGAGCACGACCGACGCCGATTGTTGTGGGAGCTGAAGGGGCTGGAGTATCACCCTTCGATGTTTGATCTGGAGACCGAGTTGGAGCCGATCTCCCTGCCCGCCCTGGGCGAAGCCGAGGCCCTGGCCTGGTCGGCCGAATTGCTGGGGATGACGCCGGGCGACCATCCGCTGCGGCTGCTGCGGCCCTATCTGCAGGCCAGGGGGGTGCTCAGCGCCGCCGAGTTAGAGCAACGACAGGATGGCGAGGTCGTCCGCACGGCCGGCCAGGTGGTGGTGCGCCAAAGCCCACCCACGGCCAAAGGTCATCTCTTTATTACGCTGGAAGACGAGACCGGGCTGGTGAATCTGGTCGTGCGCCCGGCCCTCTACCAAAAACGGTCGGAGGTGCTCTGCCACGCCCCTCTGCTGACGGTCGTGGGCCGCGTGCAGCGCGCCGATGGCGCTTGCAGCCTGTTGGCGCTTGGCGTCGCCGACCTTATGGACTGAGGTCAGAAAGGGGCGGCTACCAGCTTGCACCCCCGCCGCCTCAGGACAATCTTGCCAAAAAGCCGCTGATCGCCGCCGCCGTCAGGGTTGGGGCCTCGATCTGGGCCATGTGGCCGGCGCCCTCCAGCCAGGTCAGGTCGGCGCCGGCGATGTGCTCGGCCAGGAAGCTGGCCGCGCGCGGGGGCGTCATCACATCCAGGGCGCCGGTAAGGATGAGGGTGGGCGCTTTCACCTCGGCCAGGCGGTCGCGCACGTCGAAACGGTCGCAGGCCAGCCAGTCGCCCAGGAGCGTGTCGATATCCGCGGCCAGCAGCAGTCGCCCGTACTGCCGTTTTTGTTCAGGGGTGGCGCGCGGGCCATAGACCCACTCCACCAGCCGGGCGCTGATGGCGACGCGGTCGTCGCGCAAGCCGGCCAGGATGTCGGGATGGACGCGCAGCCGGGCGGCGGAACCGATCAGGATCAGGCCCGCCACCCGCTGGCCGTAGTCGAGGGCGCAGGTCAGGGCGATGCCGCCACCCATCGAATGCCCGGCGATGACGAACGACGGCAAGCCCACGGCATCGGCCCAGGCGATCACGACCCCGGCATAGGCGGCGATGGCGTCTCGGCCTGGCCCTTGCGAATGGCCGTGCCCCGGCAGATCGAGGGCATAGACATCATACCCCGGCAGCCGGCGCAGGGTGGGCGGCCAATGGTAGAGATTGCCGCCGGCGCCGTGCACCAACACCAGGGGCCGGCGTCGCCCTTCGGGGTCGCCGCCGTGTTCGGAATAATGGAGGCGTTGGTTTTGAATGACCAGTGTGGGCATGGGTGCGTTATTCAGAACCCCGACCGTTCAGAACCCCGACCGTAAGGGAGGGGGCGCCAGGAGGGGGCGCCAGGAGGGGGCGCCAGGATAGCAAAAAGACCGCTCAGGGGCGAGCGGTCTTTTCGTTGCCAAAGGTGCAGGGCCTTAGCGGTCGGCCGGGGCGGCGGGTTCGACCATCGGCTCGGCCGGCATGGTCGACTCGACCGGCATGGCCGGCCCGGCCGGCTCGAACGGCGCCAGGGGCGCTGACGGGGCTGTTTCGGCCAGCGGCTCCTCGGGGATGACGATCCAGGCGATGATGTAAACCAGGATGCCGCCGCCGCCCCAGATGGCCAGGAGCAGCATGGCCAGCCGGATCAGGGTGGGGTCGATGCTAAGGTAGCGGCCGATGCCGCCGCACACGCCGGCGATCATCCGATCCTGGCGCGAGCGAGTAAGTCGTTTGGTGTTCATGGTCGTGGCTCCGTGATGGGGTGGAAAATCGAGACGATTGTTTGTCTTGTTGATTGCCAATACGGGCGCCACGGGCATCAGGTTTCAGGCCAAAGACAAACGAATCCGCCCATCCCGGCCATCCGCCCATTACAGGCCAGAGGCGCGCAAATGCGAACTGAGCTGGAACATGGTCACCAGGTCGGGGTTATAGCGGATGCGCACCTGGCCGCTGCGCCGGTCGGGGACGACGAGATCGACGCCAGGCAAGGCGAAGACCTCTTCGACGCGCTTGACCCAGTCGCGGCGGTCAATGCTATCGACATAAAGTGTGGTCCATTGCAGGGGATGAGCCATAGGGAGCCTCCGGATGAAAACGATGAACAAGTGGGGTTATGGTCGATGATAGCATCGACGGCGCTCAAGACGAAAATCCGCCCCTCCCGCCCGCCCAGCCGCTGCGATCAGCCCTGTTGGCGCCTGTAGGCCAACACCTCGGCCAGGAGTTCCTGCGCGGTCTGCCGGCCCATGGCCGTATCGGCGCCCAACATGGCCGCCAGTTCGTCGACGCGCGCAGCGCCGCTCAGCGCTTCCATGCGCGTCACCGTGCGTTCGCTCTCCACCCGCTTGCTCACGGCCAGATGATAGTCGCCGTAGGCCGCGATCTGGGCCAGGTGTGTGACACACAGCACCTGGTGAACGTCGGACAGGTGGAGCAATTTGCGGCCGACGATGGCGCCCACGCGCCCGCCGATGCCCTGGTCGATTTCGTCGAAGATCAGGGTGGGGGTGGCGTCGGCCTGGGAGAGCACATCCTTCAGGGCCAGCATCAGCCGGGCGGTTTCGCCGCCGCTGGTGACCTTGACCAGCGGCCGCAGCGGTTCACCGGGGTTGGCCGAGACCAGGAACTGCACCCGGTCGATACCGGTGGCATCGAAAGCAAGGCGACGGCCGGCCACGAAACAGCCCTGCTCATCCTCCTGCCAGGCGATCTCGACCTGAAAACGCGTCCCGGCCATACGCAGGTCGTTCAATTCCTGCTCGATTGCAGCCGCCAGCCTGATCCCGGCCTCTTGCCGGGCTTGCGAAAGACGGCCGGCTGCCTCGCCCACGGCCTGCAGCAAGCGCTGCTCCTGCGCCTCCAGTTCGGCGGTGCGCGTTTCGCTTGTGGCCAGCAACGACAGCTCGGCGCTGGCTTCGGCGCCAAAGGCCAGGATGTCGGGAATGCTATCTCCGTACTTGCGCTTGAGATGGAAGATCAACTCCAGCCGCTCTTCCACCTCGGCCAGGCGTTCGGGGTCGAAGGCGATGCTCTCGCTGTAATCGGCCACGACTCGCGTCAGGTCGCCCAGGCGTTCGGCCAGGTCCTCCGACTGGTCGGCCAGCGAACGCAGGTCGGGATCCACCCGGCTCAGCTTGTCCAGGCGGGCGGCAGCCTGACCCAAGAGGTCGAGCGCAGACGGGGCCTGTTCTTCGCCTTCGGCCAACAGGCGATGGACGGCGGCGGCATGGCCGGCCAGCGTCTCGGCATTGGCCAGACGGCGGCGTTCGCTTTCCAGGCGTTCGTCCTCACCCGGCGTCAGCCCGGCGGCGTCGATTTCCCCCGCCTGGTAGGTGAGCAGGTCGATGCGGCGGGCGATCTCGCGGGCATTCTGACGCAAGTCCTCCAGTTCCGATCTCACCCCTCGCAAGCGCCCCACCAGCCCCGCCACCTCCGCCCGCCCCGGCTCCAGGTCGGCGTAGCGATCCAGCAGATGGATGTGCTCGCGCGGGTTGAGGAGCGAAAGATGCTCGCCCTGGCCGTGGATGTCCACCAACTGGCCGCCGATCTCGGCCAGCAGGGTCTGGGCCACGGCCCGGCCGTTGATGCGGGCCACACTGCGCCCCCCGCGGCGCACCTCGCGCGCCAGGATCAGCAGGCCATCCTCGCCTTCCAGCCCCTCGGCCTCCAGGCGCGGTCGCAGCCTCTGGCCGATGGCCGCATCCAGCTCGAACAAGCCCTCGATGCTGGCAATGTCGGCGCCGGCCCGCACCATTTCCTGGCTCGACTTAGCGCCCAACAACAGTTCGACGGCGTCGATGATGATCGATTTACCCGCGCCCGTCTCGCCGGTGAGGATATTGAAACCGGGGTGGAAACGCAAGAGCAGGTCGTCGATGATGGCGAAATCGCGGACGCGGAGTTCGGTGAGCATGGGGAATTGCGAAAGGCGATGTAGGGCGGGTTGCGTGTTGCGGGTTCTGTGTTCCGTGTTCCGTGTTCCGTGGGGCATGGGGATGGACAGCGCTTGCTCACGTTTCACGCTTCACGCTTCACGTTTCAGGAGCGGGTGCGGGTGCGGGCGTAGATGGTGCTGGCGGCCAGGCCGACGAAGATGGCGGCGGTGAGGAAGCCGCCGGAGATGAGCACACCGGGGAGGGCGCCGACCAGCACCAGGGCCGTGGCGATGGCATCGAAGTTGCGCGAGCGTTTGCGCCCCGCCCCCCGCCAGATCACCTCGGCCAGGGCCCCGCCCGCGGCCGGCCCGGCCAGAAAAGCGACGATCCAGCCAAAGTAGCCGCCCAGAAATTGGCCCAAGAAGAAGGCGCCGATGGCCAGCACGATGCCACAGCCAAAGGCAGCGACATAGGCAAGCGCCTGATTGGAGGCCGTGGCCGTGTAGAACTTGTCTTGCTGGCCGCGCACACATTCGCGACAGCGGTAGCCCACCGGCGTCTGCACCGCGCATTCGGGACAGATCGGTTTGTTGCAGCGGTTGCAGCGCAGCATCGTCTCGCGGTCGGGGTGGTTGGCGCAGTGGAGCACATCCAGCGTCTCGGCCACGGCGGCGGCGCCATCCATGCGGGCCAGGGCCGCCTTGGCCTCCTCGTCGAAGGGGTCCAGAGCCAGGATGCGCTGCACGATCTCGCGTTTTTCGACGGCATCATCGACCAGCGTACCCAGCAGCCGCCAGGCCTCCTTGTCGTCGGGGCTGGCCGCCGCCGCCTGCCTGACCAAACGGGCGGCCTCGGTGCGGTCCCCGGCCATGGCTGCGGCGCGGGCGGACTTGAGCAAGTTGTAGGAATCCAGATTCGCCATAAGTCAAATCGTCCCTTTCAGGCGGTCGATCAGGGTTTTGTAGAAATAGCTGCGTGGTTGAATGCGCACAAACCGGGCCATGTGTGGGCTGGAGGTGACGACCACGCGATCGCCGTCCTGGAGGTCGATCAGGAACTGCCCATCCACGGTCAGGATGGCGGCATGGTCGGTCTGCACTTGCAGACCGATGACATCGTCGCAATCGAGCACCAGCGGCCGGGCCAGGCTGAGGTGAGGGGCAATGGCCAGCAGGAGGATGTTGCGCAGGTCGGGCGGGAGGATGGGGCCGCCGGCGGCCAGGGCGTAGGCGGTGGAGCCGGTGGGGGTGGCGACGATGATGCCGTCGGCCACATAGGTGGTCAGCGGACTACCGTTGACCTCGGCGGCGATGCGAACGACACGCGCCAGGCTGCTGCGACTGACCACGACATCGTTCAGCGCCTCCAACATGCCATCCAAGAGCGTATCCCCGCGCCAGGCTTCGGCCTTGAGCATCAGACGCTCTTCCAGCCAATAATCGCCGGCCAGCATCCGCGGCAATTGCTGCTGCCAGTCGGCCGGCTGAATCTCGGCCAGAAAGCCCAGCCGGCCCAGGTTCACGCCCAGGATGGGGACGCCCTGCTTGGCGCAGACACGGCCCGCCCGCAACAGGGTGCCATCGCCGCCCAGGGTGATGAGCAGATCCATATCGGCCAATTCGGACTGGATGGCCTCGGCGTTCCAGGCCGAACCAACCCAGGTGCGCTGGCCGCGCCCGTGCAACCAGGTCTGGATGTCGGCGGCCAGGGTGTGCGAGGCCGGGATCTTGGGATGGTGGAGGATGCCGATGCGCATATCAATAGGGAATGTCGGCGGCGATGCGTTGCGGCAAGATGGCGGCGGCCTGCGCTTCGTCCAGCACTTCGACCTGGCAAGCCCGTGCGGCCAGCCAGACGGCGTCGCTGTCGGCGTCATTGCCGCCGATGATGGTGACATGTTCGGCCTGGACGGCCTCGTCGAGCGAGACGCCCACGGCCGGCTGGAAGCGGGCGGCGTAGCTGGCGACGGCGACCAAAGCGGCCAACTCGACCGAAAGTTGACGCAGTAAGAGGTAGTGGGCCATGGTCTTGGCTGCCGCCGGTTCTTCGGGGAGGGCGGCGGCGACGGTTGCACCGCGGCGAAACGTGATCCGGAGGACGCGCGTGCCGTCGATCGCCACCTCGGTCGGCGCCCCCAACCCTTCCGGCTCGACCGTGTAGCGGCCGCTGCCCAGGGGGGCGAATTCCAGGGCAAAGGGGCCGTATTCCGGCTTCTCGCCTGCCCGGCGCACCATGCCCTCCCAGCCGGTAGTCCAGATGCGCACCGGCAGGCCGGGCTGGCCCTCGACGCTGACCCGCACCACCCCGAAGCCAGGCCCGGGGCCGCCATCGCTGACATCGGCCTGCCATTCGTTGCTGGGCGGCGCCGGCAAAACCAGGGTCACGTCCGCGCCACTGCTGCCATCCAGTTGGATCGTTTCCGTTGCTTCGCCGCCCGGCCCGCTCACCGCCAGCCGATACTCGCCCGCGGGCAGGTTGCCGAACTCGAAACGCTCGTCCTCGCCCAACACCTGCGCCAGACTCAAGCCATCGGGGCCATCGAGACTCACCGTCAGCCCGGCCCCGCCGGGAACCTGGCCGCGAACGACGCTCTGGGCCAGAAGGGGCGCGGGCAGGGTGAAGTTGGCCGTGCGCTCGTTGCTGCCGTCCATCTCCAGCCCGGAACGGCGTTGGTCCGAACCGGGGATGGCGAGGGTGTAGACGCCTGCCGGCAAATCCCCGAAGCGGTAGCTCTCATCGGCGGCGATGGTCTGGCTCTGTTCGCCCTCTGGCCCGCGCAGGAGGATGGTGCGCCCGGCTCCGTTCGTCACCCGGCCGCTGATAGCGCTTTGGGCCGGGGGAGGCTCTGGCTCGGCCCGTCCGGGTGCAAAAGTGACCGCGGTCACGCGGGCGGCGTCGAGCGTGACCTCGGCGCTGATCCCGATCTCGGCCGGCGTGATGGCATAGACGCCGGAGCCGAGCGGAGCGAATTCGAGGGCGAAGGGGCCGTATTCGGACTTGCTGCCCGTAAACTGCACATAGCCCGCCCATCCCGCGGTCGAGATCTGCACCGGCAGGCCGGGCTTGCCCTCCACGCTGGCGCGGATGACGCCGAAACCGGGCGAGGGGCCGCCATCGCCGATCACAGCCTGCCAACCGACCGGTGGAGGAGGGGGTGGCGGCGGTGGGGGCGGAGGAGGGGGTGGCGGCGGTGGGGGCGCTTCGCCGATATCCACCCGCAGTTGGCTGTAGCCATCCACACGCAGGTCGCCGCGCACAATGCCGGCGCCGGGCACCGCGAGGCGGTAGACGCCGGCCGGCAGGTTCTCGAAGCGATAGGCAGCCTGTTCGTCGGTCGTGGTCTCGGCGGCAAGGCCGGCTGCGCGCAGGATGACGCGCGTGGCTGGATAGCCGGTGATGACGCCGGCGATGACGCTGTGGCTGGCGGTTAGCGGTTCCGGCGTCTCGCCATCGTCCAGGGGGATGGGGCGAGTGGTCTTGGGCAGGGCGGCCAGGGCATCGACAGCCGGCAGATGGCCGTCAGGATGAATGGTCGAGTACCAGGCGTGGGCCTCCCAGCCGGTTCCCCGCAGGACGGCGTTGGCCATCAGCCAGAAGGCGGTGCAGAAGTAGTAGGGCGGGGCGGCCTGGAAGCGGTCGCTGGCGCCCATCATCACACGGGCGATGTCCACCACCTTTTGGGCGTGACTGCGGGGCGTGGTGGTGGGATAGCGCGGGTCGTCGTCCTCGCCGACGATGGGGCCGTTTTCGGTCGAGAGCATGGGCAGGTGACGGCCCAGGTAGTGCTGGCAGAGGTCGGCGAAACGCTGGTAGGCGCGAAAACAGGAGGGGTCGTCGTGGATGGTGTGGCCGGGGTTGGCGCCGCCGCGCCGCTGCTGGTTGACGAAGTCGCGACCCCGCGGCCCCCACCGCCGCCCCGACCAGCTATCCATGCCCTGGCTGTCGTACTCGGCCTGGCTCAGTTCGTCGCCCCGCTGGTTGATGCCGTCCGTCGGATAGTCGAGCGGGTGGTTGATGTCGTAGTTGTGGATGGCCAGCCACACGGGGCCATCCAGCAGGCTGCGGCCGCCGTGCTCGATGATCTTCCCCAGCAGATCCCAACGGTTGCCGATGGCCGTGGCCGGGACGGCCGGGTAGCCGCCAGCGGCCAGGATCGTCTCCATGTCGCGGATGGCGGCGCGGGCGACATGGTCGACGGCGTCGGGCGGGAGCTGGCCGCCTTCCCACTCGGACGCCACATCCGGCTCGTTGTTGAATTCGAAATAGCGCACGCCCACGGCCACGTACTGCTTCATCTGCTCGATCTCGCGCGGGCCGAGTGTGGCCCGACTGAGGTCGGTCGAGTTGGGCCGGGCGCGATACAGCCGCACCACCGGCATGATCCCGGCCGCCAGCAAGATGCTGGCGAACTCCAGGCCGCCATCGTGGAGGAATTTGACCCACTTGACGCCCATCCGCTGCAAAGCCGGCAGCCAGGTGGCCCGTAGTTCCGCCGCGCCGGCGGCGGCGGGGTTGCCGCTGCTCCAATGCACGCCGATGCCGTTGTCGTCAGGGGGGCGGGGGTAATCTCGTAGGCGCATGGGGAATTGCGAATTGCGGATGGTGGATTGGGAAATGGGGTGGTTATTGGTAATTGGTTATTGGTAATTGGTGATTGCGTTCAATTCCGCCAGATCTACGCAACACGCAACACGGAACACATCCCCCCTATCCCTGCTTCTTCAGCCAGGCGACGATCTCGCCCCGACCGAGCTGGGTCTGTGTCCCGGTTGCCAGGTCGCGGACGGCGACAGTCTGATTCGCCAGTTCGTCCTCACCGATCAACAGGGCGAAGCGGACGCCGGCGCGGTCGGCGGTCTTGAGCTGGGCCTTGAGGCTGCGGTCGCCAAAGGCCAGCAGGGCGGGCAGGGCGGCGTGGCGCAGTTCGCTGACCAGGAGGACGGCGGCGGCTTTGGCGGCGGGGCCGTGGTGGAGGACGATGACTTCGGGCTGGTCGAGGGCCGGGGCCTCGATGCCCTGCCCGCGCAAGCTGAGCATGATGCGCTCGATGCCGATGCCGACGCCGACGCCGGGCGTGGGCGGCCCACCGACCGATTCGACCAGGCCATCGTAGCGACCGCCGCCGCAGAGGGCGTTCTGCGCCCCCAGTTCCTGGCCCCAGACCTCGAACACGGTGCGGACATAGTAATCGAAGCCGCGCACCAGGCGGGGGTTGATGACATAGGGCAGGCCGAGCGCATCCAAAAAGCCAGTGAGGGCCTGGAAATGGGCGGCGCATTCGGTGCAGAGGTGGTCGATGCTACGCGGGGCAGCGGGGAGCAGGGCCAGGGTGGCCGGCTCTTTGGTGTCGAGGACGCGCAAGGGGTTGACGTGCAGACGGCGTTGATCGACGGCTGGAAGCTGGTCGAAGTGCTGCTGGAAGTATCCCACCAGAGTTTGGATGTAGGCCGGGCGGCAGACCGGGCAGCCGATGGAGTTGAGTTGGAAGGTCAGGCCCTGGAAGCCAAGCTCGTGATAGAGGCTGTAGGCCAATTGCATGATCTCCAGGTCGGCGGCGGCGTCTTCCTCGCCCAGCAGTTCGGCGTTGAACTGGACATGCTGGCGAAAGCGCCCGGCCTGGGGTTTCTCGTGGCGGAAGAGCGGCCCCAGGGCGAAGATCTTGACCGGTTTGGGCCAGGAGGCCATGCCGTGCTCGACATAGGCCCGCATGATGCTGGCGGTGAATTCGGGCCGCATGCTGACGCTGGCGCCGTCTTTGTCCTCGAAGGTGTACAGTTCCTTGTCGAGGACGACGGCCGAGCCTTCTTGCAGCCCGCGCAGGAACAGCCGGGTTTCTTCCAGAATGGGGGGATCGATCTGCTGGTAGCCGAAGCGGTCGGCCAGTTCCAGGGCCTTGCCGGTGATGTGCCGCCAGTAGCTGAAGTCGGCGGGCAGGAGGTCGTTGAAGCCGCGGAGGGTTTGGAAGCGCATGGTGGGGGGATAGGGATTGGAGATTGGAGATTGGTTATTGGATCGAGTCAATCTCTAATCTCCAATCTCCAATCTCTAATTACGATTTACTAACCAAGGGCCTGCGCGCCGCAGGCCTGGCGATAGCCGCAGTGGGTGCAGCGGAGGGGGTCGTCGTGGCTACGGAGGAGTTCGCCGCCTGCCTGCGCCCGGCGCATCTGCTCGAGGAGGTCGAGGAGGTGGTCGCGCAGGGCGTCGTCGAAGGGGATGCGGACGGTGGCGTTGGCGTAGTGGAGGATGCCGTAGGGTGGCCGCTGGTTTTCTGTGTCCTCGACCAGCAGGCAATAGGCGGCCAGTTGCAGTTTGTGCGAGTCGTAGGGGTCATTCCCGCGCAGCCGGGTGGACTTGACCTCGACCGGGATCAGGCCGTCATCGGCATCGACCAGGTAATCAGGCCGGCCGACGAGTTGATAGCGGTGGGAGAGCAGGGGCTGCTCGGCCCGCCGCCAGCCGCCGGTGTCGGCGGAGATGATCTGGCCGGATGGCAGCCCGGCGGCTCGCTGTTTCCGCCCGGCCTGCCAGTACAGCCAGCCGCCAGCGGCGAAGAGAATGAGGGCTAAGACGAAAAAGACAAGGTTCACACGTTGAACCTACAAACCAAGACAATAGCGTACGGTGCGCTCCACTTTGTCAAGTGCTCGCGTTGACAGATAGCCAGCTGGTTGATCAGGAAAGCGATTTGCGTCAAGAGACCGTACTTGAAAGCATAGAAAAACCGTTTCGATAGGCAGACCGCTCTCCTCAGGGCTAATGCGCACATTCGTACGATAATCGCGTGGCACATTCTGTCCATTCGTTCCGACGACTACGGTGACTACCAGAGGTAATCTATTGATCTCGTCTATCGAGAGTACAAGGACAGGTCTGTAACCGGCTTGCTCGCGACCTTCCACTGGGTTCAGATCGACAAAGTAGATTTCGCCGCGGCGGATTTGAATCATAGGTCTGCAAGACCATCCATCTCGGTAACCGCGAATTCCTCTTGAACAAGCCGCATTTCCTTCTGGATAGCCTCATCTCTGGACATAGCGACAAGATCATCCTCCCAAGATCCCATGCTCAATGCCTGTTCGCGGAGTCGATGAGCGAGTCTCTCGATCAGCAGTAGTTGTTCGGTGAGATCAAGTTGGTTGATACTATGTTCGATGTCGAGTACAGCAAGTGTATTCATATAGCTCACTCCAGTATGATCTCAGCCCTGTGCGCCGTGAAGACCGGTGTAGGGGAGGATGATGATGGGGAGGCCCTGCGGGTCGCGGCTGCTGAACCAGGCGGCGTCGGCGGGCGCAAGGCGGATGCAGCCATTCGAGGCGGGCAGGGCGCCCAGCTCGCCAGCGCCTTTGTAGACCTTTTCGCCGGTGGAAGTCTGTGTGTAGGGCAGGCTGTGGATGAGAAAACTGCCGCCGGGCCGGTCGAACAGGAACCAGCCTTCGTCGGCCCACACGCCGCCGCGCCCCTGGAACGTGCCCCAGTAATCGCCGATGACGCCAACCCAGGCCGGCGTCGTCCAGCCGTAGCGCGGGTCGCCGGTGGTGATGGGCAGGATGCGGGCCAGCCGGCCGCTTTCGACCACGTGCATCTGCTGGTTGTTCTGGTCGACGACGACGTAATTGCCGGTTGTGTCCAGCCCGTGCGCCCTGGCGACGGCCGCCACCCAGTCCGCCGGCGGCTCTTGAGTCGGCGCGGGCGAGGCAGCCGGGGCGGGAGTGGGCGGAGGAACGGGGGTGGGAAGGGGGGTGAGGGTGGGGAGTGGGGCCTGGGCGAGCTTGCTGGCCGCTGTTTCGGCGCTCTGCCGGGCCGCGAGGGGCGTCTTGGTGGGTGTGGGCGTGCCGATGGCGCCGATGGCCCCGCCCGCGCCCACCACCAGGCTGCCCAGCCAGACTGCCAGGGCCAGGCCGAGCACGGCCGTCGCCAGCCACAGAATCCGGTGGGAGTGGGCTTGCGGCCGGTCAGGGGCAGGAGAGGAAGGGGGAGGCGCTTCGGTCATGACAGCAGAGAAGCAAACGCGGCCAGGAGCAGGACGGCTCCGAGCGCCAACAAAGCCAGGGCCAGGATGCGGCTGCGGTGCGAAGCAGCCACCCTGCGCCCGTGTGCGGCATGGGCGATGGCCCCGGCTTCGAGATAGGCCGTGTTGCGGTTGGGATGGCCCTGCCGCGCCAGCCACCAGGCGCGCTGGCAATAGGCCCATTGGCCGATTTCGCTGGCGCGGATGAGACGGGAGGAGGACATGAGGAGATTGGTTATTGGTTATTGGAGATTGGTTATTGGAGATTGGTTAGGGCGTGGTGCGTGGTGCGCAGAAATTACGCCGGTACATACGCAACACGGAACACGGAACACGCAACAACCTCTATTTCACGACGTTTTGCTCGAAGTCGCGCAGGGCTTGTTCGAGTTTGCGCTGGCGGCGGGCCACGGTCAGGTCGCCGCGAGTGCGCTCGACCACCCCGCGCACCATGTCGGTCTGGCGGCGCAGGCCGTTGGTGATGGCGTCGGGAAAGTCCATCGTCACCAGCACGGTGTAGATGTCGTCCATGACCGTGAATAGCGTCTCGGCTTCGTCCAGCCGTTCCTGGCGATCGAGATCGAGGATGAAGCGGCGCAACTCGCCGGCGGCTTCGGCCAGGCCGTTGAGATAGGCCGCCGCCGGGATGTCCAGGCTGGCCGGTTCGGGGGGCGGGTCATGGTGGACGAGGGCATAGACGATGTGCGCCTCGGCCACTTCTTTCAGGGCGTCCTCGGTGTAGCCGGCGTGCAGCAGGTCGGGATAGGGGCGCAGGTCGGCGGTCATGGCCCCGGCCAGGGCGCGGGCCTGGGCCAGCAGGTCGCTGGCCTCGCCGAATTCGTGGCGATGGGTGGCGCGGATGCTGAGCGAGCAGAAACGGATCAACTCGCGCGAGCGGTTGAGCGCCTGGTCGCGGGCGGCGTTCTTGGCCTCGAACTCGCGGCGGATGCGGTCGGTGATGAGCTGGAGATCGTTCAAAGTGGCAGGGGGCAGGTGGCAAGTCGCAGGTGGCAGGTGGCAGGTGGCAGGTGGCGGGTGACAGGTCACGCCTCACGCTTCACGGAACACGGAACACGGAACACGGAACATCCAACACGCCGAACCGAAAAGCGAAACCCAATTATACCATCTCACGCCCGCGACGGCCGTTTCAGGGCGTCGAGAAAAGCCTGGATGTCGAGATGGATCGTCGTTTCGGGCGGGGTGTAGGGGCGCAGCGGCGTCGTGCGGGCCTGGGCGATGGCCGCCGGCAGGTCGTTGAGGTCGAAGCAGGCGATCAGGTGGCCGTCGGCGGCAAAGCGGCGCAGGATCTGTTCCTGGTGGCGGTCGTAGCGGTCGGGGTTGGGCACACCGACGAAGGGCTTGCCCAGGCTGATCACCTCGATCACGGTGCCAAAGCCGCCGTGGCCGATGACCAGCGAGGCCTCGGCCAGCAGATCGTCGATGCTGGGCCGCAGCCGGAACCAGGGGCCATGCTGCGGTTCGTACACGCCCTGCCCGATCTGGAAGACCACCTCCTCGCCTAGCTCTGGCGCCAGCGCATCCACAGCCTTCACCAAGGGGTCGAAGTCAGTCGTGCCGACAGTGCAGAAAATCATAGCCGACATCTTAGCCCATGCCCGCCCAAGTTCGCAACCACTCAGCCTTTTGTTACACTTGCCCCATGCCCTCCCATCTCGTCGTCAACGGCTGGTTCTGGGGCCAGAGCGCCACCGGCTCCGGCCAGTATCTGCACGGCCTGCTTCGCCATCTCCCCGCCGCCCTCCTCGACTGGCAGATCAGCCTGCTGATGCCGGCGCTTGCCCCTTTCCCACCCGCTCCTGTCCCCGCCGGTGTGAACCTGACCCACGCCCCCCTGCCGCGGCTGGCCCGCGGCCCGCGCCTGGTCAAACTGCTGTGGGAGCAGCACGCTTTCCCGGCCTGGTGTCGTCGTTTGCAAGCCGATGTCGCCTTCGTCCCCTATTGGGGTTCGCCCTACCGCCCTTCCTGCCCCACCATCGTCACCATCCACGACCTCATCCCCCTGCTGCTCGATGACTACGCCACCTCGCCCACGGCCCGCGCCTACACCTGGCTCGTCAGCCAGAGCGCCCGCCGCGCCGCTGCCGTCCTCACCGTCAGCCAGGCCGCCGGGCGGGACATCGCCCGGCATCTGGGCATCCCCCCTGGCCGCCTGACCGTGACCTACGAAAGCCTGGGCGCGCCCCACAGCCGGGTGAAGGATGCGGCCGAGTTGGAGCGCGTCCGCTCGGCCTACCACCTGCCTCCGGCCTATCTGCTCTATCTCGGCGGCTTCGACCCCCGCAAGAACGTCCCCCTGCTGCTCCGCTCCTACGCCCTGGCCCGCCAGATGCGCCCTGACCTGCCGCCGTTGCTGCTCGCCGGCCAGCTGCCGGAGCCGGGCGCCCGCTGGTTCACCGACCCGCGGCCGCTCATCGCCAGGCTCAGACTAGAGGACTCGGCCCGCACCCTCGGTTTCGTGCCCGACGCCGACAAACCCGCCCTCTACACGCTGGCCAGCCTGTTCCTCTTCCCCTCCCGCTACGAAGGCTTCGGCCTGCCGCCGTTGGAGGCGATGGCCTGCGGCACGCCCGCCCTGGTCAGCAACAGCAGTTCGCTGCCCGAAGTCGTGGGCGACACGCTGGCCCCGGTTCCCCTTGACGGCGAAGACGCTCTGGCCGGCGCCATCCTCGCCGCCCTCGACCACCCGCCCGCCCCTGCCCGGCTTCAGGCCCAGGCCGCGCGTTTTCGTTGGCAAGACGCCGCCGCCGCCACGGCAGTGGTGATGCAACAACTTGCGTCATTCTCGTCGTAACCTCGTAGTAACGACTTTAGTCGTTCATTGTCGAAAAACGACTAAAGTCGTTACTACGCAAGGTTCTTACCGGGTCGAAAGCTACCCTACCGCCATGGCCGCGGCCCCCAAACAGGCGCGTAGCCAAAGGATGGCCGTGATCGGTGGTCAGGCCGGGAGAGAAGACGGCATCCAAATCGGCCATGCTCTCGAAGGCTCACGAGGTGGAGCGATCGATGGGCGGGCTGGTAGGGCTGGCCTGGTTGGCGAGAGTGTGGCGGGTGTGGATAGCAAGCGTTTGGAAGTTCATGGCGACTTGTCTTTGGCCCAGCGTCGTCGTTCGTTGGCGATATCGGTCAGCGCCGCCCGCAGCCCGGCCTCGTCCCCGGCCGCCAGTCCGGCCCGCAGCCCGGTCAGCCGCTCGACATAGCGGTCCACGGCTGCCAACACCGCGGCGCGGTTGGTGAGCAAGATGTCCATCAGCATGTCCACATCCGAGGCTGCCACCCGGCTGCTGTCGCGGAACCCGCCCGCGGCCACCTCCCACACGGTTGGGTCGGTTGCGGCCACATCGCTGGCATAGTCCACCAGGGCGCAGGCCGCCAGGTAGGGCAGGTGGCTGATGGCGGCCACCAGGCGGTCGTGGCGGGCGGGGTCGAGGACGAGAGGGCGGGCGCCGATGAAGCCGACCATCTCCTCGACCAGGGCTTGCGTGGCGGCGCTGGTGCGGTCGAGCGGGCAGAGGACGAAGGTGCAGCCGCGATAGAGGCCGGGTTCGGCTGCAGCCAGCCCGCCCGTCTCTTTGCCGCACATGGGGTGGCCGCCGATGACCTGGATAGGGGGCGGCAGGGCGGCCAGGGCGCGACAGATGTCGATCTTGGTGCTGCCCAGGTCGATGAGGATGGCGCCGGGTTTGAGCAGGGGGCCGAGATCGGCGATCTGGCGGAGGATGGTGCGGACGGGCGCGGCCAGGACGACGATGTCGGCTGCAGCCAGGGCGGCGGGGGCGTCGAGGGTGGCGTCGTCCACGCAGCCGGCCGCCAGGGCCGGGGCGATGGCCTCGGCCCGACGCACGACGCCCGTCACTCGGCGGCAATGGCCGCGCAGGTCGTAGCCGAGCGAGGCGCCCATCAGCCCCAGGCCGACGATGGCGACGTGGGCTTGGCGCAGGGTGAGGGAGGGTGTCACAGGGTTCGGCCGAGGAAGGCGGTGAGGCCGCGCAGGTCGGACATGAGGGCGCCGAAGCGGGCGGGGTTGAGCGATTGGGCGCCATCCGACCAGGCCAGGTCGGGGTTGGGGTGGACTTCGATCATCAGGCCATCGGCGCCAGCGGCCAGGGCGGCGCGGGCGATGGGGGCGATGAGGTCCCATTTGCCGGTGCCGTGGCTGGGGTCGCCGATGACGGGCAGGTGGCTGAGTTGTTTGAGGACGGGGATGGCGTTGATGTCGAAGGTGTTGCGGGTGTAGGTTTCGAAGGTGCGGATGCCGCGCTCGCAGAGGATGACGTTGTAGTTACCGTTGGCCAGGATGTATTCAGCCGACATCAGCAGTTCCTGGATGGTGCTGCTGAGGCCGCGTTTGAGGAAGACGGGCGTCTGGACGTTGCCGACGGCTTGCAGCAGGCGGTAGTTCTGCATGTTGCGGGCGCCGATCTGGAGGATGTCGGCGTAGCGACAGACCAGCGGCACTTCGTCCGGGCTGAGGACTTCGGTGATGATGGGCAGACCGGTGGCCGCGCGCGCTTCGGCCAGCAGTTCCAGCCCCTCTTCGCCCAGGCCCTGGAAGGAATAGGGCGAGGAGCGGGGTTTGTAGGCGCCCCCGCGCAGGATGTGCGCCCCGGCTGCTTTCACGGCCTGGGCCGCTTCCAGGATCTGGCTGCGCGACTCGACCGAACACGGCCCGGCCATGATCACCAGGCCCGGCCCGCCGATCTTCACCCCGCCCACGTCGATGACCGTGTCGGCGGGTTTGAAGTCGCGGCTGGCGACTTTGTAGGGCTTGGTGATGCGCACGGTGTTCTCGACGCCGGCCATGACCTCGAAACTGGTGCGGTCCAGCCCGGCGGTGTTGCCCAAGACGCCGACGATGGTGCGTTCTTCGCCCTGGGAGAGGTGGACGTCCAGGCCGAGGCTGCGGACGCGCTCGATGACTCGGTCCAGGTCTGCCGCGGCCGCCGCCGGGCTCATGATGATGATCACAGTGCTTTATCCTGTCAGAGGGATGGATTGGGTACGTGGATGAACGCGGAGGGACGCGGATTTCTTTTGGGATTAGAGATTGGGTGCGGGTGGGGGGGTGGGGACGCGGATTTCTTTTGGGGGGTAGAGATCGGGTGGTGGGTGGGCAGGAGAGGCGGATTCCTGCGGGGTGAAGTGCGGCTACGGATGGGTCCAGGAGAGCGAACCCTTGTTGATATTGCTATAGGCGCGGCGGACGCGCTCCGGCTTAGGGCCGAAGTTGAGAAGTTGTCCCACTTCATAGGTGGTCGCCTTGAGGTAGTTCAACAGTTGCGCCTCGTGCTCGTCATCGAGGGCCTTGGCCGCTTTCAACTCCACGACGACGAGATTGCTCACCAGCAGATCGGCCTTGAAGAAGCCAACCGCCTCGCCTTCGTAATAGACGGTGATCTCCTTCTGCTGCTCTACCTTCAAGCCCAGCTTGCGCAGCGCGATCACCATCGCGTTCTCATAAACGTGTTCTGAAAACCCATAACCCAGGGCATTGTACACATGGTAGAACGCTTTCAGAACCAGCCCCGTGGTTTCTTCGTGCAAAAGCAGTACTTTTTCCTCTGGCATCTTGGCCTCCAAGAAAAGAAAGAGCGAGTGAAAGGGTCAAAGACAATCCGCGTTTCTCCGCCTCGATCCGCGTTCCTCCGCGTCAATCAGCGTACCAAAAAAAGAGAAACCCGGTCAATCCATGTCCCGTCAACAGGGCAAACCAAGAAAAAAAATCCGCGTTCCTCCGCGTCAATCAGCGTACCAAAAAAATCCGCGTTTCTCCGCGTCTCTCCGCGTACCAAAAAAGAGAAACTCAGTCAATCCATACGCCATCAACAGGGCAAACCAAGAAAAAAAATCCGCGTCTCTCCGCGCCAATCCGCGTAGCAACAAAACTCATTTCAGCGTGCGATCGACAGCTTCGGCGACGCGCTTGATCTGGCGCACGAGTTCGGCGAAGCGTTCGGGTTTGAGCGATTGGGCGCCGTCGGAGATGGCTTCGGCGGGGTTCGGATGCACCTCGATAATCAGCCCATCCGCGCCAGCCGCCACCGCCGCCAACGACATCGCGGGCACGATGTCCCAGCGTCCGGTGCCGTGGCTGGGGTCAGCGATCACCGGCAGGTGGCTGAGCTGTTTGAGCACAGGGATGGCGTTGAGGTCGAAGGTGTTGCGGGTGTATTTCTCGAAGGTGCGGATGCCGCGCTCGCACAACATGACCCGGTAATTGCCGCCAGCCAGGATGTACTCGGCCGACATCAGCAACTCCTCCATGCTGCTCATCATCCCCCGCTTGAGCAAGACCGGGCGCTGCACCCGGCCGACGGCGTGCAAAAGGCCATAATTCTGGATATTGCGGGCGCCGATCTGCAACACGTCGGCATATTCGGTCACCATCGGCACGGCGTCCGGCGTCATCACCTCGGTGACGATTAGCAGACCATAGCGTTCGCGCGCCTCGGCCAGGATCTCCAACCCCTTCAGGCCCAGACCCTGGAAAGAATAGGGCGAGGTGCGCGGCTTGAACGCCCCTCCGCGCAAGATCTGCGCCCCCGCCTCTTTCACTGCTTGCGCCGTTTCTAGCAACTGCTCGCGGCTTTCCACCGAACACGGCCCGGCCATGACCACCAACTCGCGGCCGCCGATGCTGACGCCGTTGAGCCGGATCACGGTGTCGTCGGGGTGCGACTCGCGGCTGGCCAGCTTATAGGGCGCGCTGATACGGGTGATCTGCTCCACGCCCGGCATGATCAAAAAGGCTTCGCGGTCGACATAGCGCGTCTCGCCCACCACGGCCACCACGGTGCGCTCGACGCCGTAGATGGGGTGGGGCGTGGCGCCGAATTCCTGCACGCGGGCGATCACCGCCCCGATCTCGGCAGCGGTGGAATTGGGTTTCATAACGATGACCATGGTTGGGTGCCTTGGAGATGGGGAGAGTGGGAGATTGGAGAGTAGAGATTGGTGATTGGTTATTGGAGATTGGTTATTGGTTATTCGCAACCAATCTCCAATAACCAATCTCCAATAACTAAATCTGCAAGAGTGCGCTTTGGGCTACGCTGTTGTGATCAGGCAGGGCCGCGGCGGGGTAGGAGCCGAGTAGTTTGATGAAGGCAGCGCGGGCCAGCAGCCCCACCAGGGCCGCCCGGCATGGCTCGTCCTGCCAGTGGCCCTCGAAATCGAGATAGAAGACGTAGTGCCAGGGCCGGTTGCGCCGCGGCCGGCTTTCCAGCTTGGTGAGATTGATCCCGCGCGAGGCGAATTCGTTCAGACAGGCCACCAGCGCGCCGGGCGAATGGGCGGTGGCGAAGACGAGCGAGGTCTTGGCCCGCTCGGCCGGGGGCGGGTCGCCGCGACCAACGATGAAAAAGCGGGTGTAGTTGAAGGCCAGGTCTTCGATGCCGGCCGCCAGCACCTCGAGACCGTAGATTTCGGCGGCCAGGCTGCTGGCGATGACAGCCACACCAGGCGCCGGGGTCGCGGCCAGCTCTTTGGCGCTGCCGGCGGTATCGTACCAGGGCACAGCCTGCCAGCCGTGACGGTTCAGAAAACGCTCGCATTGGGCCAGGGCCTGGGGATGCGAGCGCACGGTGGTGATCTGGTCGAGGCTGACGCCGGGCAGCGCCAGCAGGTTGTGTCGCACCCGCAGCAACACCTCGCCCCACACTTTCAGGTCATGATCCAACAAGAGATCATAGGCCTTGTTGATCGACCCCGCCACCGAGTTTTCCACCGGCAGAGCGCCGTAGGCCGCCCGGCCATCCTCCACCGCGGCGAAGATCTCCTCGAAGGCATGGCAAGGCAGCGTGATCGCCTCAGCGCCGAAATGCTGGCGGATCGCCTCCTCGCTGAAGGCCCCGTGCTCGCCCTGGAAGGCCACCACCTGCGCGGCGCTCATCGCTTGCCTCCGCCGCCTTGCTGCCAGGCCAGCAGTTGATCATCGATCCATCGCTCCAGTTCGCCTTCATCCAGGGGGGGGAGTTCCGCCTTGTCGGGCCGCAGGCGGGTGGCTTCGCCCAGGTAGACGTGCCGGATCTCGGCCGGTTTTTTGGTCGTGTTCCAGTGCACCAGGATGCGGATGCAGTGCGGCAAGCCGTTGGGCACATCCATCTCGTGCCCGCAGAGCAGAGCGGCATCCAGCCAACCCAGCTGCCGGGCGGCCAGGGCGGGATACTCGGCATCGATGTCGCGCGTGGTGGTGAAGATGGCGCTGGCCACATCCTCGGCCTCGATGCCGTTGAGCCGGATGATCAGCGCCAAAAGGCGACGCGTCTCGCGCAAGATGGCCTCGCGCGAGTTAGTTTCGACGGTGGTGGCGCCGCGCACGCCTCGACAGACCATCACGGGTTGCTCCTTAGGAGGGTGGGTCATCGCCCAGACGGGGGCGGCGACCGGGGGTGAGTACCACAGACCGGCTTGTAACATCGTTCGTGCTCCTTGCTGATGGTGGGAGCTTTCACCCACGCTTGCCGCCGTCATCCCCACCGGCCTTGCCTGATCTCAGGCAACAAAAAGAGCGTGGGCGGTATCGCTCCACGCTCGGGGATGGTGTTCAGGGTGGGTGTTATGCCTTCGTGCCCTGCCCGGCGGGGAGCGATCTGCCAAAATAGCCAAAATAAAAATAGTACCAGGCAAAGGCAAACTCGCGCCGGGCCTCTGTCACGCGCAGGTTGCTCCACGCCACCGCGGGGTGGGCCGGAGGAAGAACGGCGGTCGGGAGCAGGGTCGTAGTCATGGCAGGGCCAAAAGAGCGGGGGTGAGGATAGCATAGGGCCGGGGGGCTGTCAAATAAACAAAAAGCGCCGGGATGAATTCCCGGCGCCATTGCTGGTGCCCCCGGTCCGACTTGAACGGACACGCCCTAAGGGCATAGGCCCTCAACCTACCGCGTATGCCAATTCCGCCACGGGGGCATGACAAAGCCATTATAAGGTCAGTGAGTCGAGAACGCAAACTTGTGGCGCGACGCTCGCGCCCACGTGCGGGTTTTCGGCGCCCGTGCCGCACTGGGGCGCCGTCTTCGCCATCTTTCCGATTTCTGCGAAGTCGAGCACGCCCTCGCGCGGGTTTTCTGCGGTATAATGGCGCCCATGTCTACCCCTGCCCAGAACCCTTCCCTGCACTTCCTCTGGCTGGAAGTGACCGACCTGCGCAAAACGGTCGATTTCTATCGCGAGACCTTGGGATTCCCCGTCCAGGACGATGCCGGCGCCTTTGCCATCGTCCACCTGGCCCAAACCAAAATCTACCTGGCGCCCGGAGCGCCGCGCGGGCTGGGGATGTACATCGCCATCGCCGTCGCCGACATCGACGCCTTCTGCCAGCGGCTGCGGCTGCACGGGCTGGCCGCGCCAGCGCCCATCGATGAAGGGTGGGCGAAGTACATCAACCTGATGGACCCCGACGGCTACCGGCTGCTGCTGTTGCAGCCCGCCTGACCCACCCCAAGACCCGGCCGCCCCCGGCCCGTCGCTCACCCAATATCGTTGCCATGAAACGTCTCCTCACCTTCACCGCCCTTTGCCTGATGCTCATGCTCGTCGGCTCGGCCGCCGCCCAAAGCCCCGACCGCATCCTCGTCACCCTGGCCGTACCAACTGCCGCCGGCCGCACCGCCCTCGTCGCCCAGGGCTACGATGTCTGGTCGGCCACCACCCAGAGCATCACCCTGGCCGTCAGCCAGGAGCAGTTGCAGACGCTGCAAGACCAGGGCTATCAGGTCGTCGGCCTCGACGCCCAGGCCCCGGCCGACTTTCCCCCTGACTTCGACGACTACCATGACTACGGCGAAGTCCTGGCCGACCTGCAATACCTGGCCTCGCACTATCCGACCATCACCCGCCTGCAGGACATCGGCGGCACCTGGGAACGGCGCCGAATCTGGGCCATTCGCATCACCGACCACCCCCAGGAGGACGAAGCGGGCGAAAAGGGGATCCTGCTCTACGGCGGCACCCACGCCCGCGAACATCTGAGCGTCGAACAGGCCCTCTTCGTCGCCCACGACCTGCTGGAAAACTACGGGCGCGAGGGCGAAGCCACCAACCTCATCGACCAGCGCGACATCTGGATCATCCCCAACCTCAACCCGGATGGCAGCGAATACGATATCAACTGGTGGACGATCCCCTCCTTCCCCCCCGCCTGGCGCAAGAATCGCCGCGACAACGGCGGCAGTTGGGGGGTGGACCTCAACCGCAACTTCGGCTACAAGTGGGGCCTGGACAACCAGGGCAGTAGTCCCCTCCCCAACAACCAGACCTATCGCGGCCCGTCGGCCTTCTCCGAACCAGAAAATCAGGCCCTGCGCGACTTCGTCCAGGCCCGGCCCAACTTGAGCACCATCCTCTCGTTCCACACCTACGGCGAATTGATCCTCTACCCCTACGGCTACACCTATGCCGACCTCCCGCCTGATATGGACGCCACCGATTTTGCCATCTTCCAGGCGCTAGCGGGCCAGATGGCGGCCCGCAATGGCTTCACCGCCCAACAGGCCAGCGACCTCTACCTGGTCAACGGCGACCACGATGACTGGTTCTACGGCGCCCTGGGCATCTATGCCATGACGCTGGAACTCTACCCCATCACCGCCAACCCCGGCTTCTACCCGCCCGACAACATCATCCCCGCCCAGACCGCTCGCAACCGCACCGCCCTGCGCTATGCCATCGCCATGGCCGACGACCCCGCCAAGACCATCGACCAGGGCGCCGACATGACCCCGCCGGCGATCACCCTCCTTTCGCCCCTCCCCACCGATGTCATCACCGAGGCCGCGCCGATCAGCGTCACCGTCGCCATCAGCGACAACGTGGGTGTAACCACCGTCGAATACCTGCTGGATGGCCAAGCGGTCGCCGTCCAATCGTCACCGGCCTTCAGCGCCACCCTGGCCCTGCCGGCTGGCGAGCACAGCCTGCGAGCGCGAGCCTACGACGCCGCCCACTGGAGCACACTCTCGCCGGCCGTCATCGTCATCGTCGACGAGGCCCCCACGCCCACCCCCACATCCACGCCTACCTTCACCCCCACACCCACCGAAACCCCCACCCCCACCCCCACCGAGACGCCGACGCCCACCCTCACGCCCACCCTCATCCCCGGCGAACGCTATCTCCTCAGACTCGATGTGACGGTAGCCCCCCTACCCGAACCCCCCGCCAACCTCAAAATTTCACAGCAACCCCTGCCCGAACACGACGGCCGCTACGCCGCCGGCGCCGAAGTGACCCTCACCGCCCCCTACACGACCCACTACGAATGCAAGGACACACCCTACGTGGCCTTCATCAGCTGGTCGGGCGACGCCAGCGGCAACGAGCCTACGATCAGCATCATCATGGACGCCGACAAGCACGTGACGGCCAACTACAGCGAATTCTTCCCCCCGCTCTGCACTCCCACCCCCACCCCCACCGAAAGCCCGACTCCCACCCCCACCCCGCTCCCCCTCTACCTGCCCGTCATCCTCACCTAAGCCCAGGTCACTCCAAACACGCCGGTCTCGCCCCTGGCCTGGCGATACACGGTTGAACTCCCCCATGCCTCCACTTTCCATCCGCCCTCTCACCGCAGCCGAACGCCCGGCCTTCTACCGCCTGGCCCTCATCACCTTTGCCAGCGCCGAAGACCTCGAACAGCGCCTCGCCCGTTGGCGCCAGGCCATCGAAGGGCACCCCGACTTCGACCCCATCCAGGTGCGGGGCGCCTTCCGCGGCGGGCAATTCGTGGGCGGCTACATCTGCTACGAACACACCCTGGCCATCGGCCCCGCCCGCCTGCTCACCGGCTGCCTCGGCGCCGTCGTCACCCACCCCGACCACCGGCGCCAGGGCGTGGCCAGCGCCCTCCTCGCCGACGCCATCTGCCTGGCCCAGGAGCGCCGCCACGCCCTCCTCCTGCTCGACGGCATCCCCGACTTCTACCACCGCTTCGGCTTCGTTGGCGTCATGCCCGCCATCGAGCACGCCCTCCAACTGGCCGACATCCTGGCCCTGCCCCCCAGCCCCCATCAGGTTCGCCCCGCCGCCGAGACCGACGCCCCCGACCTGCTGCGCCTCTACCACCAGGAATTCGACCCCTTCCCCGGCGTCTTCGCCCGCACCCCTGCCATCGCCCACTGCTATCTGGCCGTCCGTCTGCCCGCCAACCCGCCCCTGCTGGCCGTCGACGAAAACGGCCACACCCAGGGCTACCTGCTCCCGCCCTGGGTGCGCACCAACCCAAGCAGCTACGAAGCCGTCGCCCCCACCTGGGATGCCGCCTCGGCCTTGCTCCAACACCAGGCGCAACTGCTGGCGGCCAACGACCCACCGCCCCCGGCCCTCACCTGGGCAGTCCCGCCTGGCTCGGCCACCTTCTACACCCTGGCCGACCATCTCCACCTCGAAAGCTCGGCCCGCCACCTCCCCAGCGGCGATTGGATGGCCCGCATCGGCCACCTGCCCACCTTCCTTGCCGCCATCCTCCCCCACTGGCACGAACGCTGGCAACAAAGCAATCGTCGGTGGCAGGAACCGCTCGTGATCGACCTGGGCGAGGCCAGCTTTGGCCTCGACTTCGACGGCCCCGACCTGCGCCTGGCCGAACCCGCGCCAGCCAACGCCCCCCCCATCCGCCTGACCCCGCAAGCATTGCTGCAATTGATGTTCGGCTTCCGCCCGGCCTGGTGGCTCGCCCGCCAGCCCGCCAACGACATCCCCGCCCACCTCATCGACACCCTCCAGACCCTGGCCCCCACCCAGCCCGGCTACATCCCCGGCTCCGACCGCTTCTGATTGCGAATTTCGGATTGCGGATTGCGGAATCTCACTCCTCACTCCTCACTCCTCACTCCCCATTTCGCAATTCACAATTCGCAATTCCCCTTTCCCCATGCTCCCCCCACCCGACCAAAAAGCCGCCTACGTGCGGCAGATGTTCGCCGAGACGGCGCGGCGCTACGACCGCATGAACCGGCTGATGACCTTTGGCCGCGACCAGGCCTGGCGCCGGCTGGTGATCGCGGCCTGCAACCTGCCGCAGGGGGGACGACTCCTGGATGTCGGCGCCGGCACCGCCGACATCTCACTCGAAGCCATGCGTCTGCGGCCCGATGTCCATGTCGTCGCCACTGACTTCACCCACGAAATGATGCGCATCGGTCAGGTCAAAGACCAGGGCGGTCGCCTGCCTTTTGTCGAGGCCGACGCCCTGCACTTGCCCTTTGCCACCGGCGCCTTCGACGCCGCCTGCTCCGGCTTCCTCATGCGCAATGTCACCGACGTAGCCGCCACCTTTGCCGAACAGCGCCGCGTCGTCCGGGAGGGCGGTCGCGTCGTCTGCCTGGAAATCACCCGGCCCAGCACACCCGTCTGGCGCGACCTCTTCCGCCTCTACTTCTTCCACTTCGTCCCCCGCTTCACCGCCCTCTTCAGCAGCAACAAGGGCGCCTACTCCTACCTTCCCGCCTCCACCCTGGCCTTCCCCCGCCCACTCCAGCTCAAGGCCGTGATGGAAACCGCGGGACTTCGCCACATCCATTACCGCGTCCTCATGCTGGGGACGGTGGCCTTACACGTGGGCGAGGTGTAAGGGGCAATTTGAGGGCGGCGCCGGGTTGACGCCTGTCGCCTGGCCGACGTACCATCACGGCTTATTCTTCCGCCGCCGCCTTCATTGCCAGCCAGACCACCGAAACCTGATGACCGCCCTCCTATCTCCCCTCCTCCCCCTCCTCCTCGCCCTGCTCCCCCTCCTCACCCTCCCCTCCCCTCTCCCCCTCAATCCGCCCCCCTCCTCGCCGTCCGCGACCCGGATCGAAGCGGCGTTGCCAGCCGCTGTTCAGCTCGACGTCTTCGCCGCCAACCTGGGCTTTGTCACCGCCTTCGTTTTTGCCGCCGACGGCCGCCTCTACTTCGCCGATTCCAACCGCAAAGCCATCGGCGTCCTCGACCACGACGGCAACCTGGTCGAGCGCATTCGCATCCCCGGTCTCAGCGGTCGCGATTCCCAGGTCCTCGGCCTGGCCCTCGACCCCAACTTCAGCCAGAACGGGCGCCTCTACGTCCACTACCTGGAATCAGATGGCTGGGTCAACCGGGTCGTGCGTTTCCGCCATCAGGATGGCCAGACCGGCAACCCCCTCCTCCTCCTCGACCTGCCCCTCCCCCGCGACCCCGCCAACCCCGACCAGCCCTGCACCGACCACAACGGCGGTCATATCGCCATCGGCCCCGACGGCAGCCTGTATGTGCCCATGGGCGACAACTGCCGTCAGGACCTGGCCCAGGACCTCACCGTTCCCCAGGGCAAGGTCCTGCGCCTCGACCGCGCCACCGGCGCCGGGCTGCCTGGCAACCCCTTCTTCGGCCAGGACAGCCCCAACGACGACCGCATCTGGGCCTGGGGCGTGCGCAACCCCTACGGCTCGGCCATCGACCCGGTCACGGGCGACCTCTGGCTGACCGACAACGGCCCCGGCTGCGGCGACGAAGTCAATCGGATCGAGGCAGGCGGCAACTATGGCTGGCCGCTCAGCAGCCCCAGCTACACCGAATGCGTAGACCTCGGCCCCGGCTACCGGCCGCCCGCCTGGTGGTGGGATATCACCATCGCCCCCACCGGCTTCACCTTCTACGACAGCCTGGCCGTCCCCGGCTGGCAAAACAGCCTCCTGACCTGCGACTGGAACACCAATAGCCTGCGCATCCTCCGCCTGGACGCCGCCCGCACCACCGTCGTCAGCGAATCGATCATCGACCTGACCCCGGTCGGCTGCCAGCTCGACATCGAAACCGGGCCTGACGGCTACATCTACTTCAACGACATGACCTCCATCTACCGCCTCAGCGCCCACAACATCTGCCTGCCCCTCGTCGCCGGGCGCTGAACAACCTCTTCCCCCGCCCCCCCCGCCCCCCGCCCCCCGCCCCCCGCCCCCCGCCCCACGTTTCACGCTTCACGTTTCACGTTTCACGCTTCACGCTTCACGTTTCACGGAACACGGAACACGGAACACGGAACACGAAACACGGCCCCCCCCACCCCATGACCCGCCGCTACCAAAGGCGCACCCGCTCCTGCGCCACCGTCCTCGTGGCTGCTCTCCTCCTCATCGTCCTCCTGGTCGAGATCGGGATCAGCCGTCGCGCCCGGCCAACCCCGCCACCAGCCACGCCCACCCCCAGCCCCACCCTCTTTGCCGGCCGGATGGCCGTGGCCGCCCTGCCCACCAACACCCCCTACCTGGCCCTGACGCCGCTGCCCAGCTTCACGCCCACCCCCTCCACCACACCCACCCCCACCGCCACCCCCACCCGCACCCCCACGCCCATCCCCACCTTCGTGGCCAAGATCAACACCGCCCTGGCCAACCTGCGCGGCGGGCCGGGCATCGTCTATCCCACAGTCGCCATCCTGGGCGAAGGCGAAGAAGTCACCCTCAAGGGCCAGTCGGAGGCCGGGGATTGGCTGGTGATCGAATCGGCCAACGGCAGCCTGGGTTGGATCGCCGCCAGCCTCCTTTCCGAAACGCCAGGGCAAGAGCGGCTGGCCGTCCTCACCCCGCCGCCAACGCCCACCGCACCCCCCGCCACCGACACCCCCACCCCCGCCCCACCCACCCCCACGCGCCCGCCCCTCGCCCTGGCCGCCGCCGCACCCGGCTCCGCCCGCGTCCCGCGCCTGGTGCTGGCCAACTACTTCGTCTGGTACGACGCCGGCGGCTGGGGCGACTGCAACATCAGCGCCGGCGACCGGCCACTGACCCCCTACAGTTCCGACGACCCCGAAGCCATCGCCCGCCAGGTGCAAATGGCCATCGGCGCCGGCATCGACGGCTTCACCAGCCAGTGGATCGCACCCGGCGAACGTACCGACCGCAACTTCGCCACCCTCCTCAGCCGGTCGCAGGGCACGGGCTTCCAATCGACGGTCGTCTTCCAGCGCCACTACTGGGCGGGAACCAACCCCACCCAGGCCAACACCGCCGAAGCCATCCGCTACATCCTTGACCAGTACGGCGGCCACCCCAACTTCCTCAAGATCAACGGCCGCCCGGTCATCTTCTTCACCGATGTCGGGCGGGCGCCTCGGGGCGGCGGCAGCGCTCAGGATGCCTGGGCCGCCATCCGCGCTCAGGCCGACCCCGGCCGCAATGCCTGGTGGATCGCCGAGGGTCTCGACCCTAGTTTTCTCTCGGTCTTCGATGGCTTGTGGCTATACAACGTCACCCATGCCTCCTCGCCCAACGATTACGTCAAAGCCCCGCGCTGGGCGCAGAACGTGCGGGCGTGGGAACAGCGCACCGGCCAGCCCAAGCTGTGGGTGGCCACCCTCATGCCCGGCTCGGACGACAGCCGCGCCCGCTGCAAGCAGGATGTGCGCGCGCCCGCCCCGGCGCGAGTGCGCGACCGCGAGGGCGGCAACTTCTATCGCGCCACCTATAACGCCGCCGTTGGCAGCAACCCCGACTTGCTCTGGATCAACAGCTTCAACGAGTGGGTCGAGGGCACCTACATCGAACCCAGCCAATTCTATGGCGACGCCTACCTCAACCTGACGCGCGAGTTGGCCGCCCAATTCAAAGGGCAATGACATGGCTCTACTCATCCTCGTATCCGTTCCCTTGCTCATGCTGGTCGTGCTGGCCAACCTGGGCCAGAATTTGGCCTGGGCGCGCTGGCTCACCTACCTCGCGTTGCTCGCTTTGGCCGGCCTTGTCACCCTCACCGGATTCGGCGTCCTCCTGCTCCCGCCCGAAAGCCTCAGCGCCGCCCTGCCGCCCGGTTTGAACCCCGATCTGAACGGCTTCGGGCGTTGGCTGATCCTTACCGGCGTCCTGGCCGGCTTCCCCCCGCTGGCAGCCATCACTGCCGCCCTGGCCGGGCGCTCACCGCGCCTGGGGCCGCTGGCCTGGGCGCAACCCGTGCCGACCACCGCCCTCGTCTTCGTCGTCCTCTTTGCCGGAACCAACCTCAGCCAGAACACCCTCCTCGACGACCCGGCCAAACTGGCCGAGCTGGGCCTGTCGGTAGGGATCGGCGACCTGGCCGTGCAGACCCTGCTGTTCGTGCTGATGGCCGTCTTGGGCGTGGGGCTTGGCATCCGGCGCAGTGGCCGCGAGACGCTGGCCCGGCTGGGGTTGCGGTTACCCGCCCTCGCCGACCTCCGCCCGGTTGTCCTCGGCACGGTCGGCCTGCTCGTGCTCAGCCTCCTCGCCGGCAGCGTGCTGACCCTGGTCTCACCCGAAAGCTCCGCCGCCGCCGAAGCCATGAACAGCCTCCTCATCGGCGCCTTCCAGAGCATCCCCGGCGCCTTGATCCTGGGCCTCTTGTCGGGCATCGGCGAAGAGATGCTGTACCGCGGCGCGCTGCAACCGGCCTTTGGGCTGTGGGCTACCAGCTTCATCTTCGCCATCCACCACATCCAATACCTCAACCTGGCCATCGTCCTCATCTTCTTGTTGGGGTTGGCGCTGGGCTGGATCCGCAACCGCTACAGCACCACCACCGCCGCCCTCGTCCACGCCGCCTACAACGCCACCCTGGTGATCCTCTCGATCTACGCCGCCAACCTTGTCGGCAGCTAGCGATCGCCAGGCTGATCGGCGATGCGGGTCGAAAACAGCCTGATCTGAGCTTTATGAAACGTGAAACGTAAAACGTGAAGAACGTCGCCAATTTCAGCCTCCCGCCTCACGGAACACGGAAGACGCAACACGCCTCACGCCTCACGCTTCACGCCTCACGCTTCACGCCTCACGCCTCACGCCTCACGCTTCACGGAACACGCAACACGCCTCACGTTTCACTTGAAACCATCCCCCCACCATGCCCGAACCCCCTGCTTCTTCCGGCCTCGCCTGGCCGCTCGCCATTGGCTTTTTGATCATCCTGGCGAACGGCTTCTTCGTCGCGGTCGAATTCGCCCTGGTCACCTCGCGGCGCAGCAAGCTGGAAGAGACGGCGGCCAAAGGCAGCAGAGCGGCCAAAGTCGTGCTGAAAATGCTCGAGGACCCGGATCGGGCCATCGCCGCCTCGCAATTGGGCATCACCGCCGCCAGCATCCTCGTGGGCGTGGTGGCTGAAGAACCCCTGTCCGAGATCATCACCCCCCTCCTGGGCGAGAGCCTGGGCCGCTTTGTCAGCCCGGCGGCGGCGGCGGGGATAGCGGCCTTCGTCGTCCTGCTCATCCTCTCGTTCTTCCACATGGTGGTGGGCGAGCAGACGCCCAAACTGATCGCCATCCGCTCCCCCGAACGCGCCGCCGAAGTCCTGGCCCTGCCCATGCGCACCTTCACCCGCCTCACGGCCCCGTTCGTGTGGGTGGTGGATGGGGCGACGGCGCTGATGCTGCGGCTGTTGGGCATCCGCAGTAGCGCCAACCCGCACGGCACGGTCGCCTCGCTGGAGGAGTTGAAGTCGCTGGTGCGGCAGAGCGGTCAGGCCGGGCTGCTCGAAGCCGAAGAACAGGCCATGGTCTACCGGGTGTTCGAGTTCGGCGAGACGGTGGTGCGCGAGGTGATGGTCCCACGCACAAACATCGTCGGCATCGACTGCAGCCAGACGGTGGACGAACTCTTGGCCATCGTCCGCACCCACCCGCACGCCCGTTTCCCCGCCTTCATCGAAGACCTGGATCACATCGCCGGGGTGGTGTCGATGCGCGATCTGTTCCCCTTCCTGCTCGATCACCCCGAAGCGCGCGGCTGGACGGTCGGCGACCTGCCCATCATCGAAGAGCCTTTGCGTGTGCCCGAATCGCGGTTGGTAAGCGACCTGTTCGCCGAGATGCGTTCGTCGGCCGTCCGCTTTGCCGTCGTCATCGACGAATTTGGCGGTACGGCCGGGTTGGCCACCATGGACGAGATGGTCGAGGAAATCGTGGGCAGGATCAACGTCGAATGGAGCACCCCGCCCGAGATGCAGCGGCTGGCCGAACACAGCTTTGCCATCAGCGCCCAATTGTCGGTGGATGAGGTCAACGAGAGACTGGGACTGCACCTGCCCGAAGCCGACGAGTACGAGACCATCGCCGGTTTGATCTTGCAGATCCTGCGCCACATCCCCGTTCCCGGCGAAGAACTGAGTGTTTCTGGCTACAGGCTGCGCGTCTTGGAAGTCGAAGGGCCAAAGATAACCAGAATCGCCATCGAAGAGTAAGCCTTTCTCCTCCCCATCGTTCGCTGCGCGCCCCAAGAGCTGCCGCTGAAAGATGCCATCGATCTCGTCACCGCTAAAAGCGCCGGCCGTGCCGGTTGCCCGGCTGGGGTCGGCGGCGGCCTTCTTCAGCCGCCCCGCCCGCATCCTGGCCGGCTACCCGTCCGCCAACCTGCGCTACGACCTGGTGGCCGGGGTGACGGTGGGCGTCATCCTCCTGCCACAGGCGCTGGTGTTCTCGGTCATGGCCGGGCTGCCGCCGCAAATGGGGTTGTACTCGGCCATCGTGGCGAGCATCGTCGGCGCCTTGTGGGGTTCGTCCAACCACCTCCACACCGGCCCCACCAACACCTCCTCGCTGCTCATCTTTTCCACCGTCAGCGCCCTGGCGGCGGCCGGCTCGCCAGCCTACATGGCGGCGGCGGGCCTGCTCACGCTCATGACCGGCGTCATCCGGCTGGCGATGGGGGTGTTGCGCCTGGGGCTGATCGTCAACTTTGTCTCCGATTCGGTCGTCGTCGGCTTCACAGCCGGGGCCGGCCTCCTGATCGTCGTCAATCAACTGCGCAGCCTGTTGCGGCTGGACTTCCCCGACTCATCCAGCTTGACGGTCACGCTGCGCAATGTCATCCTGGGGCTGCCCCACAGCCATTGGCTCAGCCTGATCGTTGGGGGCGGAACCATCGCCTTCATCGTCGTTTTGCAGCGACTGCGGCCACGGCTGCCGGGGGCCATCCTGGCCATCACCCTGGCGACGGTGCTTTCGGCCGTGTTGAGCCTGGATGGGCTGGGGGTGCGCACCATCGGCGCGGTGGCAGGGGGGCTGCCGCCGCTGGCCCGGCTGCCTCTGTTCGATCTGAATCTGATCGGCGATCTCTCCTTCGGCGCCCTTGCCATCGCCGCCATCGGGCTGGTCGAGGCCAGTTCCATCGCCCGTTCCCTTGCCAGCCAGTCGGGCCAGCGGCTGGATAGCAACCAGGAGTTCGTCGGCCAGGGGCTGGCGAACATCGCCGCCGGCATTTTCTCCGGCTACGCCAGCTCAGGCTCGTTCAACCGCAGCTCGGCCAACTACCAGGCCGGGGCGCGCAGCCCGGTGTCGGCGGCTTCGGCGGGCGTGTTCGTCCTGCTGATCTCCACCCTGTTGGCGCCGCTCATGTCCAGCGTGCCGCGGCCGGCGCTGGCCGGGTTGCTCATCCTCAACGCCGTGACGATGATCGACCGCAAGCGCATGGCCCGCATCTGGCGGTCGGCCCGCGGCGAGGCGATGATCATGGCCGCCACCCTGATCACCACCCTGCTCCTGCCGCTGCAATTCGCCGTCCTGGCGGGCATCCTCACCTCGCTGGCCTACTACATCCTGCGCACCAGCACGCCGCAGGTGCTCAACGTCCTGCCCGACGCCCAGTTCCGCCATTTCGAGCCGCAGCCAAACCGGCGCCAGTGCCCGCAGTTGGCCGTGATCGAGATCCGCGGCGACCTCTACTTCGGGGCCGTCAACCATGTCGAGGAGCGCATCCTCAACAACCTCAAGGCCAATTCTGGCCAGCATTTTCTGCTGTTGCGGATGCACGGCGTGCAACAGATCGACATCAGCGGCATCCACATGATCGAAAGCCTGGTACGGACGTTTCGCGAACAGGGCGGCGATGTCTTCCTGGTCAAGGTGCGGCCGCCGGTGTTGGACTTGATGCGGGCCGCCAACTTCGACCGCATCCTCGGCGCCGACCATTTCCTGTCCGAAGACGAGGCCATCACCCACATCTTTCATCATGTGCTCGACCCGGCCATTTGCGTCTACGAGTGCCCGGTGCGCGCCTTCAAGGAATGCCAGAACCTGCCCAAACCCATGCCGCTGGAACTGCCGACGGTGGTCTCGCTGGCCCTGACCGCGGTGGAGACCGTGCCGGCGGCCGATCTTTACCGCGAGCTGCGCGGGGCCAACCCGCCGGTGGTGCTGGATGTGCGCGAGCCGCGCGAGTTCCGCCAGGGCCACATCCCCCAGGCCCGCAGCCTGCCCTTGCTCAAGCTGTTGCAGGAACCCCGGCTGGCGGTCGATCTGGCGCCGATCAAGGCCCCGGTGGTGCTGGTCTGTCGCACCGGCCGCCGCAGCCGCCGCGCCGCCGCCGCCTTGCAGTCGCTGGGCTACAGAAATATCCGTATCCTCGAGGGCGGCACGGTCGCCTGGGAAGCCGCCACCCTGCTGACGGCCATCGAGGACTTCGCTTCAGGAGGCGACGATGTCGGTTAGAAAACTCGCCCGCAACCTCGGCCTCGACCTGGTGCGCGTGACCGAGGCCACCGCCCTCCACGCCGGCCGCTGGATGGGCCTGGGCAATCGTATCGAGGCCGACCGGGCGGCCACCCAGGCCATGGTGCACGCCCTCAACGAGTTGGAGATCGACGGCCACATCGTCATCGGCGAGGAATCGAAGAGTGGGCTACACTCGCCGCTCGACAGCGGCAACCGCGTCGGCCAGGGCAACGGGCCGGAGATGGATCTGGTGGTGGATCCCATCGACGGCACCAAACTGCTGGTGCAGGGGCGGTCGGGGGCGCTGTCGGTGGTGGGAGGGGGGCCGCGCGGGGCGATGTGGTCGTGCGCGCCGGCGGCCTACATGGAGAAGATCGTCGTCGATCGCGAGGTGGGCAAGGCGCTGGTGCCAGAGTGTATGGAGGCCCCGCCCGCCTGGACGCTGGCCCTGATCGCCCGTCTGAAGAAGAAGGAAGTGCGCGACCTGTTGGTGTTCGTGCTCGACCGCCCGCGCCACGCCGAACTGATCGAGGAAATCCGGCTGGCCGGGGCGCGGGTGGCGCTGCACAGCGATGGCGACATTGCCGGCGCCATCCTGGCAGCCATGCCGGGCCGGGGGGTGGATGTCCTCATGGGTATCGGCGGCGTGGCCGAAGGGGTGACGGCAGCCTGCGCCGTGCGCGCCCTGGGCGGGGCCATGCTGGCCCGGCTGGCGCCGCAGAGCCGGGCCGAGAGCGAGGCCGTAGCCAATGCCGGGCTGGACACGCGCACCATTCTCAGTTGCGAAGAACTGGTGCGCACCAACGAGGTCTTCTTCGTCGCCACTGGCGTCACCGGCGGGGCCTTGTTGGACGGCGTCCACTACGAAGGCGGGCGGGCCGAGACGCATTCCCTGGTCTTGCGCGGGCAGACGGGCACCCTGCGCCTGATCCGGGCCGAGCACGTGCCCGATCATTGATCGCCAGCCCAACCCCCGAAGGTTCTGGGAACCTTTGGGGTTGGGGGGATGGGGGGATGGGGGGATGGGAACCAGCCCAATCGGTGGGGCGTCTTACGGGGGAGACGTGAAGAGTGAAACGTGAAACGTGAAGTCGCAGGTGGCAGAGCTTGTCCCTTCACTCCGTTCAGGGCAGGCTCTGAGTGAAACGAAGGATCGCAAGCTCATCTGCGGCGTTTCATCATCACTCACCACACACGCAACACGCAACACGCAACACGAAATACGAAACCCGCAACACGGAACCCGAAACACCCCCCCCTATCCCGAGGAGAAGAACCCATGAACCCCACCCGTCGAACCCTATCCCTGCTGTTTGTCCTGGCCCTGGCCGCGGCGCTGGTGGGCTGCGGGGCGCGAGCCACGCCCGCTCCCGCAGCAACGACGGTGGTCGCCAGCGTCAAGTCGCCGATGGGCTTGCCTGCCGAGGCGCTGCCTGCGGCTGATGCTCTCACCCTTGAACAGGCCGCAGGGGAAGAGATAGCCTTTGCCCTTCGCTCGTCAGCGGGTCAGGCCGGCGCCATCCCCGCTGCCCAGGCCACGCCGGCGCCCTTTGTCCAGACCAGCAGCGCCCCGGCGCCCCTGGCCGACCCCAACCGGCTGATCATCAAAAACGCCGACTTCGACATCGTGGTGGCCGATGCCACCGTCGCCCTCGACCGGCTGGCCGCCCTGGCTGCCGGCAGCGGCGGCTATCTGATCAGCAACCAGGTGCGCGAAGACGGCGGCTACAAGGTGGCGACGGTGCAGTTTGCCGTCCCGGCCGATCAGTTCGAGGCGGCCCTGCAACAGGTGCGCAAGCTGGCCATCCGTGTGAACAGCGAAAGCGCCAGCGGCCAGGATGTGAGCGAAGAATTCGTCGATTTGCAGGCCCGGATCAAGAACCAGGAGGCCACCGCCGACCGCATCCGCGGCTTTTTGGATCAGGCCAAGAATGCCGAAGAAGCCTTGAAGATCAACCAGCAACTGACGCAGGTGGAGCAGGAGATCGAGCAACTCAAGGGCCGGGCCAACTGGCTGCAACAGCGGGCGGCCTTCAGCATCATCACCGTCTTCGTCCAGCCCGAACGCCCCACCCCCAGCCCGACCCCCACCCCCACACCCACGCCCACCCCCACGCCCGTCCCCGCCTGGCAGCCCGGCCCCACCGTGCGCGAGGCCAGCGGCCGCCTGCAGGTGGTGGCGCAGGCCCTGGCCGACGCCCTGATCTGGCTTGCCGTCTTCTGGCTGCCCATCCTGCTGCCTGTCCTGGTCGTGGCGCTGCTGGTGCTCTGGCTGGTGCGCCGCCGGTCGCGGCCCTAGCGGTCGGCGCGCAGTGGTCGGAGCGCTGCGAGCGCTCCGACCACTCAAGCACGTGTTGACAGCCCCGCAGTGGTCGGAGCGCTGCGAGCGCTCCGACCACTCAAGCACGTGTTGATAGCCCCGCAGTGGTCGGAGCGCTGCGAGCGCTCCGACCACTCAAACGCATGTGTTGACAGATCACAGCGCGAGCCGTACCATCATCACCACATCGCTGCCGCAGCGGTCGGAGCCGCAGCGGTCGGAGCCGCAGCGGTCGGAGCCGCAGCGGTCGGAGCCGCAGCGGTCGGAGCCGCAGCGAGCGCTCCGACCGCTCTCTCATCGACAGGAGGCATCATGAATCGCCCAGCCACCTCCACCGACGCCGGGCCTATCCAGCGCCATCCTCCTCTCCTTCCTGGCCGGTACTATCACATCCTCAACCGGGGCAACAATCGCGAGAATCTCTTCCTGGAGGAGCGGAACTACCCATATTTCCTCAGCCTCTATGCAAAGCACGTATCGCCCCTGGTCGACACCTTTGCTTACTGTCTGCTGCGGAACCACTTTCATTTGCTCCTGCGCGTAAAAGAGCAGTTGGAACTGGAAAGATCGGAGCGGTCGGAGCGCTCAGAGCGCTCCGACCGCTTGGATCGCTTGGACCCCGTCACCCGCGCATTCACCTCGATGTTCCAGGCGTATTCGATGGCGATCAACAAGGCCTATAACCGCACGGGCAAGCTCTTCCAGGAGCATTTTGGCCGTATCGAGGTGACATCGAACGAGTATTTCACCAACCTGATCTTCTACATCCATTTCAACCCGCAGAAACACGGTTTTGTAACGGACTTTCGAGACTGGCCGTGGTCCTCTTACTCCGCCTTTCTCTCGCATCAGACGACCCGGCTTCAGCGCGACGAAGTGCTGGCCTGGTTCAGTGGGAGTGATGACTCGACTTTGGCAGTGAGAAAAAAGAGAAGTGTGAACGTTAACAATTGAAATGAAAAGCGGTCTTAAACCTGGCTGTGGGCAATGGAGAACTATCCCAATCAGCCCTTATGGCTGAAGGGAAACAT